>CAZWWW010000038.1:0-12445 GCA_964637715.1 uncultured Phycisphaeraceae bacterium
ATGCGCCTGGATGGCCGGGCGCAACCGAAGCGGCGGGTTTGTAGGCCACGACGAGTGAATAAAGGCGGTCGCGGGCGTAAACGCACGAAGCTGAACGGGTCGAGGCCGGCAACGGGGGGGGGACGTGTGCGCACATGGTCGTTCTCCTTACAAGGGACGAGTGATGCACCAATACCTTGTCAAGTATTCGCGACGTTGTATGTCCGGTCAAGCAGGTTCGTCACAAATAGGGTTTCCCCGTACAACGCGGTCGGTGTTCGGGCGTCAGGCGGGGCAGGTTGGCACGGGCCCCCTGCGTGGTTTCGCGTGGTACGATGTCGAGTAATGAGGTGTGTCGTGCCTGCCCACGCAGTGGATGCGAAGGCATGGCGGCGCCAGCTACACGAATATCGATCATGCTTTCGAGGAATATTCGCCACTCTTTGGGACCGAAAGTATCGAACAAAGTAAATGGGAACGAAGGAGATTGCATGGCACGACGTCATATCCACTTTATCGCCCCGGCCGGGTCGCTCAGGACGTACCTCGAACACTTGAGTCTGACCGATTCACAGTCTCTGGTCGCGTTGATACAGGAAACGGTAGGCCCCGATTATGGGGTAACCGCCGACCTTACCCTTCTTTCTGCGGTGGAGGACGAGGCGCGCGGCGGACGAACCGATGATGTTGCGCGGGCGCGGGACATTGAGCGATCACTGGCCGACGACCGAGTGGCTGCGATCATCGCACTGCGCGGCGGCGCATGGTTAAGCCGGGTGCTTCCCCGGATCGATTTCGGCGTTCTCGATCATCGTGAACGTCCCGTGGCCATGATCGGGTTTAGTGAACTTACGACGTTGGTCAACATCGTCGGTGCGCACCGCCACGGTCTGGGTCTCTACGACATCAGCCCGGCTTTTCTTTCTTATGGGTTGCGGCGTTATGCACTCACGCACGCCGAGGAGACCGGCGGGTTTGACGAGGTGAAGGCGAACGACTGGATGCGCCGGCGCGTTCACACTGAAACCTCGGCGTGTTTCAGTCATTTCGTGGCTATGATTGAAGGGCGCGAAACCTGTGAGCCGTTGTCGTGCCGGTTGGTTCGGGGGTCACTGCCGGAGTCGGTGACGGCTACGTTCGTGGGCGGCAACCTTACGGTGTTTTCGACGCTGATCGGCTCGCGCTTCGAGCCGTGCGTGAATCCGGCAGGTCGCTGGATCGTGATCGAAGACTTCAACGACAGGCCTGAACGCCTCGACCGATTTCTCGCCCATCTCACGCTGGCGGGCTACTGGGACCGATGCGCCGGAGTGTTGCTCGGCGATTTTCACCACCGAGGCCGGAACATAAGGCCGCTGGTGCTCGCCATGCTAGACTATCATTTGCCGGCTGGCGGAACGGTCCCGGTACTCACGACGGACCGCATCGGTCATAGGTGGCCGATGTCTCCGTTCCCGTTGCATCGGCCGTTGAACATTCGACGATGCAGTGATGTGGCCTACACGATTGGCTGGCCGGCGAACGTGACGGGCGTCGTATGATGAGGGGCGAATAGCTGTTGAGAACAAACGAGTCCGCTTCCCTTTCAACCGAGCCGGAGCTTGGCGCTCCGCCCACCGAAACGCGCGTCTGGTACTGCGCGCTGCTGCTCATTGCGATTGGAGTAGGAGCCTACGCCAACAGTTTTTCAGGCGTGATGTTGTTCGATGATATCCCGCACATCGTGGACAACGAAAAGATTCATCACTTGTGGCCTCTCGGCGACCTGCTTCGCACGCGCCGTGCGGTGCTGAACGTCACGTTCGCTGCAAATTATGCGGTGCATGGTTTGGACGTGTGGGGTTATCACCTCGTCAATCTTGTCGTACATTTGCTGGCCTGTCTGACGTTGTTCGGTTTGGTGCGGCGAACGCTTCTTACGAACCGCCTGCGCAGACGGTTCCAAAGCGACGCTACGTATCTGGCGTTCTTTGCATCCGCCCTGTGGCTTGTTCACCCGCTCAACACGCAAAGCGTTACGTACATCGTTCAGCGCGGCGAGGCGCTGATGGGGTTGTTCTATTTTTTGGTGTTGTATGCCCTGGTGCGCGCGGACATCTCGTCACGACCGCGCCTCTGGCAATTGATCGGCGTGCTGGCGTGTGTGCTCGGCATGAGCAGCAAGGCGGTCATGGTTACCGCACCGGTCGTTGCGCTGTTGTACGATCGCACTTTTTTGTCGGACGGATGGCGGTCCGCGTTTCGACGGCATGGCGCGTTTTACGTAGGGCTTGTCGCATCCTGGGGCGTGTTGTTTGCGCTCGGAATTGTCCAATCGACGTTTAATACCGAGCCTAATCTCTTGTCTCCGGTCGGTTTCAGCTATGTAGGTGTCACACCATGGCAGTACGCCTGCACGCAGCCCGGGGTCATCCTGCACTATGTACGTCTCGCTTTTTGGCCCGTGGGATTGTGTCTCGATGAACACTGGCCTCTAGCAACAACGACAAGCGCCATCGCCGGTCCGGCTGTGGTGATCGGGGTGCTGGTCGCGTTGTCGTTTGCAGGGACTGTGGTACGGTCGAGGGTGGGGTTTCTCTTGATCGCCTTTTTTCTGATTCTCTCGCCGACGTCCAGTATCGTACCTATTAAAGACCTTGCCTTCGAACACCGCATGTATCTCCCGCTCGCGGTGGTAACGATTGGTGTCGTGATCGCCGTGTATTGGCTGATCGAGACGGACTGGATCGAACGCCGTGGATGGTGCCGACGGGCGCGCCGTATCGCGGCCACGAGCAGCGTAATCGTTTTGCTCTTGTTGGGCTTCGGAACTGTTCGTCGCAATCGCGATTATCGATCTGAGGAAGCGATGTGGCGGGACGTCGTGGCCAAGCGACCGGAGAACGCGCGAGCCTATGTGGGCGTTGGGGCGGCGCTGCAAAAGCGCGGGTTCATCGATGAGGCGATTGCGCAATACCGCCGATCGCTGGAACTCAACCCGAACTATGCGGACGCGTGGTTTGACATGGGCAGCGCGTTGCAGGCGCAGGGAAAGATTGAGCAGGCGGTCGACGCCTATGAACGTGTGATTCACCTCGTACCGCAGCGCCTACCCGTATATGAAGTCCTGGCGCGACTGTTGGCGCAACTCGGGCGACACAATCAGGCGGCGCACTGGTTCGGGCGGTTGTCCGCGCTTGATCCGCATAACGCGGATTGGCCCTACGAACAGGGCAATGCGCTGGCGGATGCCGGGCACGACGAGCAGGCGATCGACGCCTACCGGGCATCGACGAAGTTGGATCCCACCAACGCGCGGTGCTGGATCAATCTGGGCAATGCCTACCGCCGCATTGGGTCGCTGGAAGAGGCGATCAAGGCGTATGATGCTGCGCTGCGTGTCGATTCGACGTTTGCGCTTGCCTGGGTAAACCGGGGAAACGCCCTGGGCGCCGCGGGGCGAACCGATCAAGCCGTCGAATCGTTTCAGCGTGCCGTCGCGCTCGATCCTAAACTGGTGGCCGCCTACATCGGACTGGGACGGGCTTTGCGTTTGCAGGAGCGGATCGAAGCGGCGCGCGAGGCGTTCAAGACAGCACTGTCATTGGCACCGGATTCCCAAGCGGCCCGGCAAGGGTTAACAAGACTGAACGAAGGATCAAAAGGCCCGACGAGCAACCAATGATCCGCGTGTTGCCATTTGTTTCTTCATCACGAACTGCCTCACAGCGAGGATGACCTCGCAGGAGGACGTCTCGATCATGGGCGTTTCAAACAAGAAGGGGGGGAGGCGGTGGGGACCGCCTCTCCCTCCCTTCAAAAAAGAGACACTTCTTTAGGATAAACCTATTCCATTACGGGGTCGTACACCGACCACAGGCATCGAGCGTGGGGCACGTCGATGACGATGGACAGGTACACGGTCCTGTGAACGGATAGGCCGCCCCCTGGAACGCCTGCACGTCAAGGTTGATGTCCGCAAAATTGACTTTCAGGTCAACTACGTGGCCACCCAGGTCCGTCTCAGACTTGGAGGGGGCACCGACCTTGTCCTGGAACTTGTCAACGACCTTGGAGATGTCGCCGAAGTTCGGCTGTGAGCAGCAACCGAACGGTGCCACGATGTCGCCCCACTGCCGCGTGGACACAGTTACCGGATCGGAGAAGCAGTCCTCGTTGCTCAGGTCGGCGCAGGACGAATCGACCCACTGAACGATGTAGGTGCTCGGGCCCGGAACGATGTCCGGTCCGCGCACACTCAGTGATGGAATGCTCGTCCAGTCCATAAGTAGCGGGTCACATTGCAGCGCCGCCGTTGTGAACGACCCTTGTGCACAGCCCGGCGGGCTACTGGAGGAGAGTGCATCCTCGCAGACGTCGCTCGGAACGCCGACCCAGTAGATGTTCCCTACAGCGCCCGGGAATTGCGGCGCGCTGTCGACCTTGACGCGGATCGCTGCAGAGGTTCCGCCGCGCTGCCGGATCGATGGCTTGCCCGCAACCGAACCGCTTGATGACTTCCCTTCGCGATTCTCGGGCACACGTTCGGCAAGCGGTCCACCAAGCGACATCGTCAGATACCGGTTGTGCTTGACGGCCGTGTCGATCACGATCGGCGGCAGCTTCTTCACGCACTTGCAGAAGTGTTCCTGCGGCAACCCGTCGCCGTCGAGGTCCTTCTGGAAATGCACGCACCGCTGATTCGCGAATGGACAACCGCCGGAACATACCGGATCGGTCGTGCCCTGTAGCGGAAGATCCACGTGGCAATCGTTCGGCGGCTGGCAATCGCACACCGTTACCCGACAGCCGGCAGCCGTGCATTTGATCTGCTGCGGAACACAGATTTCGCCCGCTATCGGACAGATGATGTCCTCGCACGCCTGCGCATCCAGGGTCGGTTCGCACACCGCATCCACGCATTCGCAGCATAGATCAAAGGTTCCGTCCGGATTCAACGTGCGCGTTTCACGGCACGTTTGACCCGCCGGGCAGGAACCCGCACATTGAACGTCGCCCGCACCCGTGGACATACGAATCGTACCGGTTGTCGTACCCGACAAGCCCATCAAGACACTACCGGGTGCACCTACAAACTCGATCTGGTAGTCGATGTCGAAGAAACTGTCGACCTGGAAGTCACCTCCCGGAGGACCGAGCCGCGTCAGCGTTGTGTGACCGGGACTGGGTAGACCCACGCCCGTTCCGGCTGTAATCCGCAACAGGTCGAAGTCCGGATCACCGAAGATCGCGCCCTGCATATTGAACATATCGGTATCGAACGATTGAACCGCGTCGCCCGGCGCTCGCGGCGCCGTTTGCGTTTCGAACTGCACGGGCATAACGATCGTGCGATTGAACCCGGCCAGCATCCCTGTTCCCGTCATCTGCATCGACACCTCCGACTGCGAGCATTCCTGCTCACCGCCGAGTGCGCCGCCCGGTTGATCGCAGTTGATCTGGACGTTGAAGGAACACGCACTGTTGGGTGCAGTCCGACACATACCGCCCGGACAATCAGCGTCAGTATCGCATGGAAGCCCGCTGTTGGCTCCGCCTTCGCAGACGCTGCAGAAGAATCCACGGTGCGCGAGACCCAGTTCGATCGTTGTCGGCGGCGTGGTAACGGGCAGTCCGTCGATAATCATGTGGACGTCCTGCGGACTCAGGTATTCGCATCCTTCCGGCGGCAACGTCACCGTGCCGCTTCCGTCATCCGCCACAACGCACGGATTCCCCGCTGGACCCGCCACAACCACGGGAGCCGGGGCACCACCGAACACGGTGCCAACAACGTGGCAGTTGTTCGGGTCCGTGCATTCGCACACCGTGGCGTCCACCACACCCGTTACCGGGTTTATGTTGACGCACCTCGGCACGCAATCCGTAACGGCTGGATTAGGACAGGACCCAATACATCCCGGACCAACCGGGTCGACGTCGCACATCTGCTCGCACGCGTCGTCGATGCCGTTCATGTTCACGTCGGCGTTGGCACAGGCAGAGCCCACGCCGCCCGGCGTTCCTCCCTGATTCTGGCAGCAGACCGGGTCAAGGTCCTGACACGACCCATCCGCGAAGCAGCACGACTCCGTCGTCCCGCTGCACAGGGCTCCGAAAATGGTCTTGCCACCCAAGTCCTGACAACACACCGGTTCAAGATTAGCGCACGTGCCGTCAGGCAGACAGCACGAGACCTGACCCGTACAGGTTGCGCCCGGATGGAACCCTGCGTTCGGCGGAACCGGACATTGCGCGGCGGTGGTTACGAAACAAAGACCGTTCGGCTCGCAGCACACACCGGTCGGATCGTTGATCGGGTCGCAGTCGCACCGCCATTTGTCGTCAATACCGTCGCCGTCCGTGTCGATTCCGGTTCGCACGCACACCAGATCCGGCGACGGGCAATCATTCACACATTGAATCGGCGGATACACGCCAAAGACTTCCACGGCCTGACACGCGGGGTCGGGACTGCGGCATTCGCAATCGAATACCGTGCAGACGCAACCCATTGCATCGCAGGTATCGCCCGCAATCGGACAATCGGAATCAAAGAGGCAGGGGTCGCCGGTACTCGTGCATCCAAACGCGCACTGGCAGTCCTGCTCCGTCGGCACGCATTTCTGCGTGGGGTCGGGGCAAATGACCGGCTCGCACGCCGTGGCTGCCGCATTGGGTTCGCAGCAGTCATTGATGGGCGAAGCGGGCCAATCAACGTCACTGTGAATGTTCATACCGCCTTTGTACGGAATGAAGTGACTGATCTGATCGAGCGTTCCGACCTGAACTCCTGCCGAGTCAATCAGCGGCACCGGGATGCCGTCCGCTGGTCCGTCAAAACTCACGCGTCCCGGCGGAATCTCGAAATGCAGCGCCGTGACGCGCACAGGAACCGGCGTAATCAATACCTGCGTGTTCACCGTGATTTCCACCCACACGTCGAAGAAACTGTCGACCTGGAAATCACCGTGATTTCGCGCAGACAGCCCCGTGCTCGGGTTGTTCGGGTTCAGACCTAGTCGCACCGCACCGAGCGATGGGCTCGAACCCACCAGATCCATCGCGATGATCTCGGTATCGATCAGCTCACGCGGGGCGCCGATGTCTTCGTGCTCAATGCCCCGTTTAACCACCGTAGGTCCGGTCAACGTGACAACCTCCGGCGGCTGGCCGTTCAGCGTGAGCGTTGCTGTAGCTACCGTTTCCTTCAGCTCGTCCGGATTGGCCGGCGGCAGCGGTGGAATCGGCGGCAGCGGCGGCGGCGGCGGGCCGGGATTAACCGGCTGACACCAACGCACGAACTCGCTTTGAATACATGTATCCGGTGCCACGCAATCGGCATCCGTGGTACAAGTAATGTTCGTCGAACCGCAGTGGCCATCCGTCTGAATCAAACAAAACGCCATGTCGATCGACTTGGTCGGATCGTCACAGCAGTCCGTGAAGCGCGGATCGCTGCAATGCAGGTCGCCCATCCAGTCGTAGACCCAACTTCGCGTGCACCCGGTCGGATCGTTCGGGTCGACGGCCATGTGCAGCGAACCGCTGTAGGCATCGTCGAGGCGTTGATAGCCGGGTGGGGTCGTGTGCCAGCCCCAGAAGTCTTGCGTAACAGGCGGATCGCCCGTAGGCACCTCGTTGCAGGAGCCGTCGGCGTTCAGGGTAAGCCGATGGCCTTCCGCCGCCTGAATGCTCAGCCAATAAGTCCGGTTATTGAGCGGACAAATGCGTTTGCTGGCATCGACTTCGCCCGCTGTTGAGAAGTTGTGAAGCAAGCATCCCTCGGGCAGGTCGGCGGTATAGCGGAAGATCCTATGACCATCGCAGCCGACCTTTCCGGTATCGTCAACCGTCACCAGCGCCGGGTCGATTCCCCACTGAGCGAGCAGGCGATTCGGTTTGCTCACCTTCGAATCGCACGGCATGACGGCGCTGACCGAAATGAGGTCGATACCGGTCGTACATGCCAGCGTTCCTGCGTTTAGATCGAAGAACCCGCAGATGCGCACCATGTCACCCGGCGAGGCGCCCGAGAGCAACGAGCTTGGATCATCCACGTTGTACTGGAACGAACTTCCCTTGGGCGTAAAGACCCAGAACGCCGCGTCATTCGGGCAGATATCAATCGTGCCGCACAAGTCGACCGGCTCGGTCCCCGGCGGCGGCGGCGGACACGCCTGCGCGGGCACGTCGCTGTGGAGCCCGATGAGCCATGCGTCCACATCGCGCGTATTCGTGGGTGGCTCAAAGGCTGGATCAAAGTAGCTGCCGTACCAGCGAACGCGGGTGATCTTGGGACGCGCGTTCGGACAGCACACGTCGGGCGCATTGCCGACGAACAAACACTGAATAGCAGCGGCATCGGCAGCCGTAAACGCACCATCGCAATTGAGGTCGGCCTGATCGCAATTCACGCCACCGCCGTTGTTTATGCAATCATTGACGAACAACAGATCGATAGCCGTACAAAGACCGTCAAAGTCGAAATCGCACTGGCACTTCGGGCACGAGATGTTGAAGTCATCCGCGATAACCCAGTTTTCGTAGGTGGGGTCGTTGGCGCACTGCACCGTCGCACAGTTCTCTCCGGCGACAGGCGTTCCGCCCCACAGCGTGACGCATTCCGTGGCGTCCACATCGATGCAGCGTGTGGGAGGATTGGTGAATGGTTTGCAGCAGGCCACAGCCGGCACACCGCCGGTGCCTCCGCCGGAAAACTTACCGGGGTTTGCCGGTACGATGCCGTGCGCCGCCAATTGCGCAGCTTCCGCGGTGATTTTGGGCTTAATCCTATTCGGCGGCGGCGGACCGCACGGGCATACGTCAACGCAAGGACCGGTCGCCAGACTCGCGCAGGGCGGCGTCCAGCTAACAGCGCACGATGGGTCCAGCGAGGTCACGCATTCGAAACAATTCAGGTCATCACAGAACGGATCGACCGGATCACAACACCCCAGTCCGGGACCGGCGGTCGTCCCCAACGAGCAGGCAGCGCAGCCCTGGAGAAACTGACCCGGATAAAAATTGCTCGTGCCGATCGAACTCGGATCGATGGCGTCAACGACGCCGTCACATCCCGCATCAAACTGATCGCCGGCGGCCAGCGTAACGATGTCGAACAAGCCGTCCTGGTGGGTCCACCAACCGGTCGAATCGAAGAACAGCGTCGAGGGCGACATCGTCAACGGGCTGCCCCCACCTCCGCCCACGCGCGTGAACGTCAGAATCACCTGCACCGGAAGACTGGACGAATAGCTGCCGCCTTCAGCGCATTCGTGATTCAGCGTCATGGACCCAAGCGTTTGTGTTGGGTCGAGACACACGCTTACGTCCCACTGTTCGGATGTATTGTCGTTGTAATTGACGGTAATGGGCGTGCAACTCGCGAGGTGTAACGCCTCAATCTGAATCGGCACAACCTCGGCCGGACTACCGCACGTGAACGTCGGTGATGTATCCGCCAACCGCCGGACGATCGTATCGACGTCGGCCGCCGGAAGCGGAATCATCGCCAGGGGAACACCGCCTAACTCAATCCCGGCATCGTATACAAGGGAGGATGCCCCGCCGACTGAGGTGAAAAAGCCGGGCGGTATCGGATCGTAGTCATACGTCCCCCCTCCGCAGGGCGTCGAAAAAACATCGTCCCCCATAAACACAGGACCGTTAGCCTGTACGGAGGCGCTCAACAACAAAGCACCTGACGCTGCAACAATGAACGGTGTACACAGCGACCACCGCGATGCGCGGTACGCCAAGATTTGATGACCCTTCACGATACTGCTCCCTTTGTGAACGAAATTCATGATTAGCCCCCACGCGGCGGGTGATGAACAACCGCCGCCGGTAAATCGACGCGACGTTTCGTTTTGAAACCTGATGACACAACAAAACCGTGAGGCGCGGTGACGCGCCACCGGTTGGACATGGCCCTGGGAAAACCTGGGGAATTGAGTTGTCGACGCAACAACGCATTCTCTCCGCATCGGGCGCATGACGGCCCATCCATTTGCTTTATCGCAGCTCTCTTCCCGAGCAACGCGATGACGGTCAGTGCCGAGCTAGCGGCCGCGACCAGTGCGACGTGGAGGCAAAAAGCCCCGGGGAGAACACACGCGAGAACCACGCGAACGAAGCGACCGGATAGCCCGCGCCCGATAAAGGGCATATTACCACCAGTGCATCCTACATGCAAGGGAAAAACTATCTATCGCATCACTATTCTTCTCGTGTATCATAAAGCTCCGCTGTATTGCCGTCTTGCGCTTGGGTTGTGGTCCACCACCGGACGTAGAGCCGATAACAACAAACGACCTTCCGAGGCGGTCGATGGGGTTCCGGCGTTTGCTGGATGCCTGTTTTCGCAGCTCTGCTGAATCCGAGCGGCAAGGGCCTCTGAGTTGAGATGGAGGGCGCTGGTGAGGGATGTGAGGCGGCCACGATGGTTACGGGGCACAAAACGAGGTTAGGACAGGATGGGGCACCGCCCACACGTTGGCGAAAGTCGGCCCTTCACCCACATCCATTGTTCGGGTACGTGGCACGGATGGTGTGCTTTCTTCTGCGGAGCGGACGGCCAACGTATGGTGTTCGGACGGAGCGACCGAGCAGACTACGGTGCTCATGCGCCAGCGCCTCATGTGGACGCGGCTCAAGCGTGAGGTTCGTTGACACGCGCTCGGGTTCGTTCCGCAAGTCATGGTCCAATGGTGCTTGGCTCGGCGGTTGGTTGGTTGTTGTTGCATGTGCTAGTGGGATTGCCCGCGCGGAAGCGCCGCGCATGGAGTTCGCCTTCGTTCCCGCGGCGCACGTTCAGGTCGGTGGGCCTGCTTACGATTATCGGATTGGTCGTTTCGAGGTTCGCAACGATCAGTTCGTCGTGTTTTTGAATGACGCCCTCGCTCAACCGGACAACGCGCGCGGTGCGTTCCTGTTTTTCGATGCCGCCACCGGTGATGTTTATGTCAATACCTTGGAAATGGGTGAGTCGGGGCCGAATCCGGGTGGGCGTACGCTGAAGGTATTCTCACCAGGTGTTTCCGGGCAAATAGAACTGCGCGATGGATCGTACCGCGTGATGGACGACCCCATCGACTTCAGCGCCCACCCTGTTGCCGGCGTAAGTTGGTACGGGGCGGTGAAGTTCTGCAATTGGATGACGCTCGCATCCGGACTGCCCGAATCCGAACGTGCGTATTTGGAAGGGGTGGCGACAAGTCCCTCGGCGTGGCGACCCGTGACGATCGGCGCGTCGTGGGTAACCCGTGACCTTAATGATGCCGAACGCGACGCGCTGGTTGCAAAGCTTGGCTACCGACTTCCCATGGACGGCGGCGATGACGGCGTTGGTCCTTACGGAGAGTGGTTTAAGGCGGCCTCCGCGCGAACTGATACAGTTGGTGTGGTGTTCGACGCCGTCTACGGGTTTGGGCGGACGGACATCACCACGGCGGACGCTAACTATCTGGCGAGCGACGACCCGTTTGAACCGGGTACAACGCCGGTCGGTTTCTTCGACGGCACGACGTTTCTGAGTAACGCTACGACGCCCACGGTAGACACGGGAAACGCCTATACCTTGTACGACATGTCGGGCAACGTGTGGGACTGGGTACAGGATCAATCCTCGACCGATCCGTTGCAGCGCCGCAACCGGGGCGGTTCGTGGCGAAGTGTATCGGGTGCGTTGCGTAACAACGTTGGGGCCGCCCGGTTGGCCGGTTCGACCGTTGATTCAACGGGGTTTCGCGTCGTTCAGTCCGTTCTGAGTGACGTGGTCGTGGCACCGTTTGACGGGCTGACGCTGACCGGTCCGTGGGGCGGTCCGTATGACGACGAGGCGGCCACCACCGTTGTCTATCGCGTAGAGAACGTTGTGGATCGTACGATCGACCTCGCGGTGTCGACCGATGAGACCTGGCTTTCAGCAGACCCGGGTGGTGCGACCGTTATGCCCGGGACGTTCGTCGACGTTACGGTTTCGCTGGCGCTTGATTGCACGGATCCACTGAGCATCGGTGCGCACGACGGCGCGATCCGGTTTCGCGAAGTGGGTGGAAACATCCTGGCAACGCGTTTCGCGCACATCGAGGTGGCTGAACCGTTGCAACTCGTGCCTGCGGACGGGCTGGTGCTGACGCGACCGTTCGGCGACGATACGCTGTCGACCGCCAAGACGTATACGTTGACCAACCAATCCGCGGCCGATATTTCATGGTCGGTCGCGTGGGAGGAAACATCGACACCGGCGACGGGCCTTGCGTGGTTGACGATCGATGGCCAAGTCACGATGGGGGGAACGCTCGCATCCGACGCCACTCGGTTTATCACGGTGGCGATCGACCCGACCGCGGCGTCCAACCTACCCGTAGGCGTTCATACGGCTGAGGTCACGTTTACGGATGACTGTACCGGCACGACGTTCGTGCGCACGATTCGCGTGACGATCACGGCTCCGTTTTCCGTGTCACCCGTCGGAGCCGCG
>CAZWWW010000039.1:0-12252 GCA_964637715.1 uncultured Phycisphaeraceae bacterium
GAAACCAAACGGTCGCCGTGCGGGTTGAATTGTACGGAGTCGACGGCGTCGGTATGACCGGTCAGCGCCGCCCGTTCGGCCCCGCTGGTGATGTTTACAAAGCGCACCACGCCGTCGGCACCGCCCGTTACCAGCGTCCGTCCATCGGGGCTGAGGGCGAGCGCTGTGATCGGTCCCGATTGCGTACGAATCACGTCGCGCGATTCGTTCAGCCGGGCGCGCAAGTGATACCATTCCCATCCGCGATGTTCGTACGATGCCGCCCGTAGCGATGTCCGCGCAGCGGCGATATCGCCTTGTCGGAACGAGGCTTCGGCCTCGGTTAGGTGCTTGACATAGCGGGCAAAGGTATCATCAGGCGCACCGGCGGTTTGACGCGTACGGGGTTGAGGCGCTGAAGGTGTGTCCTGCCAGGCGGAGGCGCTGGCGCACCACGTGAGCATCGCTGATGCGGTCAGCGCGGACGCAACGACCAGGCGCGCGCACAACTTGCGGAATTGGTGGTCGGGGTCGGTCGTCAACAAACGTTCTACCTCTTTCCTTGCCTCCCACAGCCGTCAACGGTATCCGATTCGGCATCGAATCTTAACAAGAGCCGGCAATGTGGCACGGTCGCACCGTCTTATCGCCCGTCTCAACGGGGTTTAGGGTTTGCGCCGTCGGCGGCGGCGGCGGCGATCGTTAGGCTTTTGCTTTGGTTTCTTCGGGTCCGCCTTCGTGATAACAGGCTTGTCGGAAAACTTCTCGATGGCCGCTACCCTCAGGTTGTGCACCTCGACGGGTGCACCGGCCATAAGGGCGATGGGGAAATCCACGTCGCGTGCGTCGCCGCTCACCGAAAACGCAGGAACGCGCCCCATACACACATCGTCTACATAGATCGCCAGGTCATCCGACCACACACAGGTGATTTTCTGCGTCGATCCCGGTCGCAGCAACCCGCGAACCTGAATCCGCGTATCATGGCCGTCGGCATCAAGCTGCGCGAATCCGAACCAGGGTTTGCCGCTGGCCGGTGCGCTCAGGGCTCGAACGTCGCACTGCACCACGCACGGTGCGTGTTCGTTCATACGAATGCCGAGAAAACTCGATCGCCCCTCCGTATTGTTGCCGTGCAACGAACCACCCCTGACGGACCAGAGTTCCTTCGAGCGCCCGACGCCCTGAAACGCATCGAGTGAGGAGAGATCCACGTCGCGCCAGGTCTTAATGTTGGCCACGGTGTCAAGCTCGTTGACCCACGGCTGAAAGATCAGCTCGTGCAGAACCTCCGCCTTCGCCTGCACGGTTCCATCGTTCTTGACGTCAAGATCTTTGATATAGCGAACCTTCATCCACTGCACCCAGCGCCGCTCGAACTCTTCGACGGCGTTTTCCTTGGGAATACCCAGGGCGGCGGCGCAGGCGGCGTCGTGCCCGTTCCCGTCGCGCAGCTCAACCAGAAACGAGTACATGGCGTCGGGACCGGCCTCGAAGAGATACAGCACGACCGCCGCCGCCTGTTCGTAAAAGAGCGAGATGCGTTCGGGGTATCCTTCCTGTTCGAACAAATCCCGGATTCTGAAATATTCCCCGGCCACCACTTTTCGAGCCAGGCGGGCCGCCTCACCGTAATGATTGCGCGTTTGCTCAAACCGCCCGGCGACCGCTTCATGCAACCACTGGGGAATCTTTTGTCCGCCAAAAAACTCGTTTATGACCGCGTGGGTCAGCTCGTGGGGCAAAACGCTTTCCACCCCGTATTTCCATACGGAGGTGCCGCGCGACGAAGAACGTGAATTGCTCTTTTTGCCGAATGACGGACGCAGTTGAAAGATAATGATCGCCTGCGTTTTGCCCGTCACATGACCGAGCGTCACGCCGCCCGTGTTCTTCGGTCCGCCGTGCTGCTGGTAATCGCTCACGTCCTTGTATACGAGAATGGGAAACCGAACCGCCCAGGAGCGACCGCCAAAGAGCTTTTCGAGCATGAAGTTTAGATAGATCTCGGCGCGCTGTCCGATCACCTTCGACAGTCGTTCGTTGGCCGTGTATACCGAAAAATGTTGCGTTTCGTACACAAACGGCGGAACGTCAAACTGGTACGGAGGCGGCAGGATAGGTGGAAGATAATTCGTGTCCTCTACGACTTCCAGTCCGTCCCAATCGATCGGTGGCATGGCAATCTTGAACGGATCGACGGTTGGACCGTCGCTTTCGAGATTCTGGATATCCGTGCGATCCAGGTTGATCCGCCGGATGCGACTTATCGCGCGACGCGCGGCGCGGAGCGTGTCATCGTTAGCCGTGAGGATCTTGATCTCTTCCCAGACGCGCAGCGCCGCTTCGAGATCACCTTTCTTTTCATACCCTTCCGCCAGCAGCACGCGGGCGGGTTCGTTCGCCGGATTGGTATCCAGTTCCGCCGTGAGCGCGCTGATCGCCGCCGACACCTTCCCCCCGTTGACCTGATCGCGCGCCTGCGCCAGATCGAGGGCAAACGCGGGAACCGCGCACATCGAAAGGCACACAGCCAGCGCCATCGGTCCCACCGTTCGTCGGCGTGTGTGACGCGTGCAGCGGTGCGCACGGGTCACAACGACCGGAGCTTCTGGCGTTCGTCCGCGCGAACACGCGACGCCCTGTGATCCAACAGGACCGACCCTCAGCGCGTCGTCGCACCTTTGCTGAAACCTAGTACTAATCATGGGATCGATTCCTATCTCGTTTGACGGAACGGACGTTCTGTCCGATTCGTTCCTCGAAATCCTTCACGATGTCATAGAGCCGTTTCAAGTCGCGCGGATAGCGCTCGGTTTTTTCCTTCATGTAGTTCAGTAGCGCCTGCAAGGGCCGGGCTTTGGCAATAAAGTCGTCGCAGCGCCGACGCCATTCGCGGCGTCCCTCGGCCGTCCAGCGACCGGTGCTCGGATTGACGGGCGGTTGATACAGACCGGGATTCGCCTCAAGCAGCTCATTGAGCAACCGATTGCCGACGTCGAGCAGGTGGACCATCTCGGTGCGAATCAGGTCGAGCTCGAACGCCGCCCCGTAGTCACCGAGCACCGATTGCGCCTTGTACAGTGACGCCTCCGCCTTTTGAAGATCTTTGGTATAAGGCAAACGTTTTTCAATAGAACCGCGCCTCGGTCGCGTAAGCGCCTCATAAGTCTTTTGCGGGTCAAGCAGATCGGCGAACGCCTTGACGCTCAGTTTGTCCTTGACGAGCAATTGTTCGCAGTACTCCTCGAGCGCCGCCCGCATCACCGCCGCATCGCGCAGCGAGCCCGCGTTACGCGCGCGCTCGCGCAGCGACGGACTAATCAGGAAGTTTCGCGCATGGCGCTTGCCGACAAAGCGCAGGTCGAACGCCGGGTTCGCCTCGAAGATGTCCAGGTGCGCCTGGGCGCGGGTTTTTTCCCGGGGCGTTCCGGTCTCTACCTTGTCGTTCAGAAGCTCCTTAACTTGATCCCATCGACCCAGGCGCTCGAGAATCTCGATGTGCATCCAGTCTATTTTCATGGCTACGGCACGGTTGCTCGTATCCGCCAGGAACGGTTCGATGCGTGCCAAGGCCCGATCGTACTTCTTGAGCTTGTAATCCGCTTGCGCGTTGAGCACGGCCTGAAGCGCAGGAGTGAGTTCGTCGAAATGGCTGGCATCCACGTCGGCGGGATCGATCGTCGCAATGATCTGGTCGATGTCCCGTTTCAGAATCGACCGGGGTCCGAAGCGCGTTTCGACGCGGACCATGCGGCTCGTCTTGCGAACCACCTTGCCCTCAACAAACGTGCCGTCCTTGAGAATCACCGTCTCCGCGTTGATACGCGGCACGGCGCACGCCAGGAGCCCACACACCAGGACAAGAACCCACTTCGTCATAATCGATACCGACCTCCGCGAATCCGTCATGCGCCCGGTCCATCCGAAAGTTTCCATTCAAAGGCCACGAGAAAGGCGTTCATCGCGATGCGGCGCGCGTCCTCGGGCATCACGCCCCGGCAATCCGGATACAAATGGTATTCAACGCCCGACGAAAGATCGTAGGCGCTGTAGACGCCCGCCGGTTTGCCACGATACCGAATGCGGTAGAGCGCGCACCGCCCGCGTTTGGCAAATCGCGTGTGCAGCGCCCGGCGCAGTGCCACTGTGACCGCGTCATACCCCTGCGTGCCGGCGATTTCTCCCGTAAACACCGGGTCATTTCGGGGAAGCGTTTCGAAACTGATGCCCTTATCGAGGCTCCGGAGATGGGCACGGAAGGTTTCGTCCCAGTCTTCGTTGCCACTGACGACGTTCGCCATCACGAACGTTCCCGCTTTCAGTGCATCGATCAGCGCGTGCCCTGCGGTATCCGTCGGTTTCGCCTCGCCGGTTACGCTCACCCACAACAGGTCCGCCTCGGACGCCGTCTCGGTGCTCACGATGCCCGTGCGAAAGTTCGAGCGCATGAGTCGGTCCATCGTATCGAGCAGTGTGGGAAACGCAGCCCGATCCCCTCCGGTTTCAACAAACATCGCGGTCAACGATTGCGACGCGACGGCTTGCGGGGGGTAGGTAGAGGGCGTAAACGCACTGGCCGGGGGCACGCCGTCGCGACAGTAGGTGAGCAGATTATCAACGAACTGAAACGATGCTTCGTGGTCCTTGAGATCGTATACCTGGAAGTGACACGACCAACTGTCCTGGGGAAGAAACACAAAGTCACGAAAACCATTGCCCATCGTCTGAACAACCGGTTTGTCGGCTATCTCGTTCGGCGTTGAAAACAAAGGATGATCGTCGGGAAGCGCCGTGAGGCTATATTCAGGAAAGGTGCGAGCCAGTCCGTCCGTTACCGTTTTGCGCTCGGCAGGTTTGCCGTTGACGATGTCGAACACGACCGAACCACCGGCCAGGGCGTACGAGCGGATTCTCGACCACTCGTCGTCCGACCAGTCAAACGGGCCCACCACGTTGACGAACAGAATGGGGGTCTCGACAAGCTCATCCACAGGATCATCGATCGACACCCGACGCCAGTTGAACTGGCGACCGCGCTGCCTGGCCAGGTAGCGCACCAAGTGCTGGGCATCACCGCTGTACTGCGCCAGGTGTTTCTTGGTATCCCCCACGACCATACGCTGACAAACCGGCGGTGCGGCTCCAACACCCAATACGGTCAGCGCCTCGGCGGTACGCCTCGGGGATGGGGGTTCCGCGAAACCGGTTCCGTTGCCGCGTACCCCGAACATCGACGAATCCGAGTCGAAGTGGCGCACCAGCTCCTGCGCCGATTCGACAAAATGATCTTTGTCGTTGAATCGCGTGATCCCGGACATGGAGCCCAGAAACTCAAGACGACTCGCCTCAGCGTAGGGATCCGGTGCCTGGGCCAATGAGCCGACGTTACGCAGAAAATCGCCGTAGAACTCGTTCAGCCAGTCGATCGCCCCTGTTACTGCTTTGAGCTGCAGGGCACTCCCCAGATACGCCGTGCACCGGCGCGAACGCAGGCCGGCGGATATATCCACCGCTGCGAGCAGCGAGGCTGCACCCATCGCGGTGTCTGCGGTGGTAGTCGCCTGAGCCAGCCCCCTCGTTCGCCGCGTGAACCCGCCGTCGTATGCCCGGGCGGCACCCCAGTATTCCATCACGCCACGCCACGCGCGGCGATCGACCAACGCGCCGGCAAACGCCGCCTCGCGCAGCGCCAGCATAGCGCGAAAGGAATGTTCGTGCGTGGCAGTGGTTTGCGAGGTGCCGCCGCCGCGGACCCGCTGCCCCCGACCGGAAACAAAGGCCGCGCTGGCCGCGCCCCAGCCACCCCCCTCGGTTTGGGCATCAATCAAGAACTCGACCTGGCGCTGAATCGCGGCGCGGTGCGTTTCATAGGTACCGTGTCGCGCCAGGCAGTACAATTGACTGGCCACGGTATCAACGCTCCACGCCTGCCCCTCTTGGGGCCACTGCGCCGCGAGCCAGTTCATGGAGTCTTCAATATCATCATCCTTGGGATTCAGCTCGGCGAGCGCTGCGAGCACGCGTCCCGTCAGCGCAACGCTCGCCTCCGGCGATCCTCCGTTCCAAAAAAAACCCGGAGCCCGCCGTGCCTTCAATGCTTTCGCGCCGCGTTCGAGAATCGAGGCGATCTGATCCTCAAGTACATTGCGAATGGGAACGTAGCGAACCGGACTCGGCATCGCGGACGTCAACCCGATCGACCGATCGGTATCGATTTCCCGCAACGAGAAGCGAGCGATCGTAAAGCCGTCCGTGCTGCGCGATGAGGGACGCAGCACGACCCACGCCGCCCCCGTCTGCGTATCGAAATCCTTCATCTCAACGATACCGTGCGGTACGATCATGCGCTGTATCCGATCGTCGTCGACGATTTCAGGCTCTTTGATCGTCACGGAAGTTCCGATCATCTCTCCCTGTGCCCATACCGCAGGGATAAACGCGGGGATGCCACGGTCCGGAATCTCGCTGCGCATTTGGATTTCCCACTCATACCGCTTCCCGCCGAGTATCTTTCCCTGAACGCGCAGCCACACTTCGAGGTCCGTCAAGGTGATCGATGATCGACCACCGGTAGATGAATTGGCTATGGTCAGCCCGTTTCCGGAATAACCTACAAACAAATCGCGTCGAATGATCGAAGTGGGTTGCGACGAGCGTACCACGACGCGACCGAAATCGAAGCGCGGGTCGTCGAAGGTGAATATGACCTCGTTGCCGGTAAAGCTGTCATGGCCCGTCGCGCGGCGGAAAGGCATCTCGTCGTAGTTCCCAATCGCCATGAGATTCGGACCCGCGCTCAGCGACGGTACCGAAACCAATGAACCAACGAGCGCGGGCATCACGAACAGTGCTCGACGTAACGCGCCGTTGTTCGGTGCCGCCATAGGGGTTGATCTGTGTATCATGCGGAAAGGCTCCAATGGTGCTCCGGCACCTCACGGGCGGGCATGACGTATCTTTGTACACTGTGGCCGGAGCGTGCCGCCAATCCACGCAGCCCCATGCCCGGCGCAACCTATCTATGATACGAAAACCCACGCGTCGGGCAACCACGATCGCCCACGTTAGATCCGTGTGCGTCTGCTCCACGTCGGTGTTTCGCATACAGCGTGTCGTGTGTCGCCTGCCGCCGCCGCCCCCGACGGTGATCGCAAGATCGCAGGATCGAGACCCTAGAGCAAGCTCTATGTCTTGTGTAACGGTCGAATCACCGTTTCATCCGGCGAATCAACTCGATACGGCGATACACAATATCTGATATTGCTATAAAGGACGGCGATCGCGTGGGAGGAACGGGAACGCGCGGGCCAAAGCCTGAGACAGCCGGGTACGTTACCGCTCAAGACGTCTACGCCAGGCGGGCATGTCGTCGGGCGTCACCTTAGCCCACAACCCGACCCCTGCCCGGCGGGCTCGTTTCTCGGCCTGCTTGAACGGCTTCATGTAATGGTGAGGAAAGCGGGTGTCCGCGTAGGCGTATCCTTTCTCGATCAGCAACTCGTTGAACATCACACCGCCGCGTTCGAGCATGATATACGCCAGCAATCGACCATACTTACCGCGCGTATCCAACGGGCTGAGTACGACGTGGACCGTTCGCCCGTCGAGCGTGTCGTGGGCGAATCGCGCCGCCTCGGGCCCGAAATACCTGTCCGGTTTGCCGCCGTGGGCGATCTCGGGCGTATCCACGCCCCACAACCGAATGCGTGTCCTGGATTTCCCGCCGTCTGGCGCGTCGATGTCCAACGTATCTCCGTCCACGACGCGCATCACGCGAAAATCCTTATCGTGATACCGCTTGAAGTCGGTCTCGAGTTGCGAAGCGCCGCTGACGACAGCCGGGTTCGGTTGACGAACGGTACCCCGACACACCAGGACAATCGCCGCCGAAACCACAATCAGCGTCAGCGCGAGGCGTCCGGGCCAACGGCGAGGCATCTGAATCGAGTCGGGTACCTGTGTGCGACGTCGATGCAAGTAGTCATTCCTTTCGAATCAAGGCGACGCTGCAATGTCTCCGGCGGACTTACGTCAATCACGTCGCGATGAGCAGGGCGACCGTCATATAGATGGCGACGGAGAGCACGTCATTGGCTACGGTCACGATCGGACCGGACGCCAGCGCGGGGTCGATCTTCAGCTTTCGAAACGTAAACGGCAGCGCGATGCCCAGACACGCAGCAACCAGGATCGCGATGGTCATAGCCGCCCCCGCCGCAAACGCTATGCGCTCGATCTGCGCGGGCAGCGCTACGGTCGGTTCCAATCGATGCGTCGTCGCGAGAAAAACCCATACGACAATCCACGTCGCTGCGCCGCAGATCGGAGCCATCACCGCGGCGATTCGCCCTTCCCGCACCACAGCCCGCATGAACCGCGTCGAAGCAAGATCGCCGGTCGCAAATCCACGAACGATGATCGTGGAAATCTGTATCCCGCTGTTCCCGCCCGTGGCACCGATCATCGGTACGAACATGATGAGCGTCGCAAAGAGAATAAGATCGAAGTGCGGGCGGGTGACGTTGATAACCGTGGCACTGAGCAACATGCCGAACATACACGGCAGCAGCCAGGTGAGTCGAACGCGCGCCGCATGGAAGGTGGAGCTGGTTTCCAGCTCGGACGCGTCGGTCCCGGCCATGCGGTACAAGTCCTCAGCGAACTCCTCCTCGGCTACGTCAAGCAGATCGTCGTGGGTCACGCGACCGACAAGGCGACCTTGCTCGTCGACCACCGCGGCCTCGGGTACGTCGTATTTGCGGATGATTTGTACGACGGTCTCCTGATCGTCATGCGCTTTGACCGTTACCGGGTCGGGCTCGGTAATCTCCGCAAGCTTGCGCGCCGGATCGCTGGTAACCAGGCGATGCAGCGGCACCGTTCCGACGGGCCTGCCCTCCTTATCCACAACGTAGACTTCGGCCAGGTCTTCGGTCAGCGAGGCGGCGCGCACGTGCTCCGCGGCGTCGGCGACCGTCGCGTCGGCGGGGACCGCCACAAAGGTTGGCGTCATAATGCCGCCGGCGGTCTCCTCACCGAACTCCATGAGCTCTTCGATTTGATCCGAACGGGCGTTGTCGATACCGGCGAGAACTTTTTCGACCTCATCGTCCTCGAGTTCGCCGAGCACGTCGGCGGCGTCGTCCGGTTCGAGGTGTTCCACAAGGCGGGTCAAATCGCGGGTGTCGAGCTCCTCGACCACGTCGCCGCGAACCGCTTCGTCGAGCAGAATGATGACTTCGGCGGCTGTATCGGCGGGAAGGGCGAACAGAACGCGCGAACGATCCTCGTCGTCAAGCAACTCGAACGATTCGGCGATGTCACCCGCCCGCGCATGGGACAACAACTCCGCCAGCGCGGCGTCATCCTGAGCTTTCAGCGCACTCGTGAGCAAGTCGTTGAAGTTGGCGACGTCCGACACCATCTGACAAATCCCATCCGTTGGGGTTTCCGGTAGAGAAGAGGGGGCTATTATGATGCCCGAAAGAATGAACGCAATGCAGGTTTTCGTTGGTGCCTGTAGATACGTATGTAGAGACGAAACTCGAGCACATGGGATCGTGGGCCTCGACGCCGGTTCGTACAGGTTCAGCCGTTGGTCGAGCAGGATCGACAATCAATGAGTAGAGAGCGGATTCACGCTGCGCACGGCGCTGACGAAGGGAAGAAGCATGAGTCGAAATCCGAGGATCCGCCCGTATCGGACTCCGCGGTCCGGGGTGCGGCTGCTCAGACCGCATTGGTCGTTCATCGTGAACCGCAGGCCGATGTCTCTGAGCTGGACGGGAACCTCGTGGCCATCATCGGGTATGGTAACCAGGGGAGAGCACACACGCTGAATCTGAGGGATTCGGGTGTGCAGGTGCTCGTAGGGCAGCGGCCGGGCGGCAGCGCCGATCGTGCCGTCAACGACGGATTCACACCCCTTCCGGTTTCCGAGGCTACGAGTAAGGCTGATCTCGTTATCGTCACGCTGCCGGATGAGTCGGCGTCCGAAGTGTACGACACGCAGATCGCGCCCCACCTCACGAGCGATAAGACGCTTGGCTTTGTCCACGGGTTCAACATTCGATATGGGTTTATCGATCCGCCGTCCGGTGTTGACGTCATTATGATCGCGCCGAAAGGACCGGGCACGCTGCTGCGCTCGCTTTATCGGGAAGGTCGTGGTTTGCCGGCACTCATGGCCATCGATCGGAACCCTTCGGGTCACGCCCGGGAGACGGCGCTGGGCTGGGGCGCGGGGATCGGATCGGCGCGGGCGGGGATCGTCGAAACCACGTTTGCCTGTGAGACCGAAACGGATTTGTTCGGCGAGCAGGTGGTCCTTTGCGGCGGAGTCAGCGCGCTTACCAAGGCCGCGTTTGAAACACTCGTCGCAGCGGGGTATGAACCCGAGTTCGCCTATCTGGAGTGTGTCCACGAACTGAAGCAGGTTGTCGACCTGCTGTATGAGCGTGGGCTTAGCGGGATGCGCGATGCCATATCGAATACGGCCGAGTATGGCGACCTGACGCGCGGACCGCGCATCGTCTCAGACGCCGTGCGTGCGGAGATGAAACGCATTCTCGCCGAGGTGCGCGACGGGTCCTTCGCCCACGAATGGATCGAAGAACACCGCAGCGGCGGTAAGCGGTTCGCCGCGCTTCACGACACCGACGTCGGTTCGCCCTACGAGCGCGCGGGGGAAACCGTTCGATCCCTCATGCCGTGGCTCACACAGAGCAAGAACGACGCTCAGCGCTGAACGCGCGCCGACGATTCGTGAACCGGGAGGCTCTTGTCAATCAACCGGCACGGTCTTAAGGTTTGGTCGCTATGCCGCATCTTCGCTACATGGACGACAACGGTCGACTGCAAACCAGAGCGCTCGACGCTGGAACGTTCGTAATCGGGCGCGCCCCGTCGTGTCAACTGGCGTTTGACACCGATACCATTTCTCGCGAGCACTCACGCCTCGATCTTGAGAAAGACGGGCGCTACCGGTTGCGTGATCTGGGCAGCCGCAACCGCACCTACGTTAATGGTGAACTCGTCACCGAAACGTTGCTTGTCGCCGGCGACATGATCCGCGTCGGCGATCGCGTGCTTGAGTTTCTCGACGACGCGACCTCCCCCGCCCGCCTCGACGACGAGTTTCTCACGCCCGATCGAACCGAACCGCCCCACTGTGATTGGGTCAAAACGAAAGCCCCGTTGTCGCTGACGATGACCCAGATCGAACGGTTGGCCCAGGTTGCGGGCGAGCAAGCGATCACCGCCCGGGCGGAGGATATCGCCGCGATCGCCCTCGGGCAGATCCTGCTCGATCTTGCGGCCGAGCGCGGCGTGATTGCACTGCGCGGTGAAGAAAAAACGCAGATCAAACCGATCGCCCATCGCGCCATGGCCCGCGTATCGGGCGGGTCGCGCATGCCGGTCAGTCAAACCTTCGTACTGGCTCCGTTGTTGCAGGGCGTCGGCGGGCGTTACCCGCAAACAGCCGGTCAACTCGACACCAAGCTCGGATACGCAGCCACCGCCATGGTCGCCCCGCTCGTGTTTCGGGGCGAGACCATCGGCGTGCTCTACGTGGACCGCCCGCAATCGCGCAAACCGTTTCCCCCCGCCGGTCTGCAACAGCTCATGGCCGCCGGTGCGTATGTCGGCTCGTTGCTCGGCGAAGCCACACGAAAACTGGCGCGAAACGCCCCGCGCGAGGGGTTGGCGTGGATGAATGCCCTGCGCCGCGTGCAACGTACGTTGACATCCGCCGTGTCATCCAGTGACACCTATGACGTAGCCAGCCGGTTGTTTCCCGGGCGCGTGCGCTGCGGCGATCTGGTTGACGTGATGCACATCGATGAACAGCGGTGTTGCATCGTGATGGTGGACGGCGGCGGACACGGCGTACCCGGGCTGGTCCAGGCGCACGCCCTGCGGACCGCGGTGCGCGCCGCCCTCTCCGTCGCGGACGATCTTGTGTCCGATCCGTCGCCCGCGTTCGAAGCGCTGAACCGACAGATCGTCGGCATCAAATCGCGACAAGTCATTCCGTGTGCGGCGATGACGATCGACATGGCCTCCGGGAAGCTCTCGTACATCAACGCGGGCGGCGCGCCGCCGTTGTTGTTGGTCGGCGCGGGTCGGTTGGTTACGCTGGATCAGCCGTCGCTCGTGCTGGGTATTGACGCCGACTACGTTTACGAAACCACGCGCGTCGATCTGCCCGAGTCCTTCCGTCTGATTGGCCACACCGACGGTCTGACCCACGCGAACAACGCCGGCGGC
>CAZWWW010000040.1:0-12171 GCA_964637715.1 uncultured Phycisphaeraceae bacterium
TGAACCAGGCCAATCCCGGTCCCAAGAGTCGACCCGCGTATAGTCCCACGGCGCTCCCGACGAGAAGGTTCCCGGTGAGGTGAACGACGTCTGCGTGGAGGGTGAGCGCCGTCAGGGTCCGCCACCAGGCGCCGGCGCGAATCTGCGACGCCCGGGCTGTTCCCGCACCAAGCCAGTCCAGACCGAAGCCCCGTTGTTGCTCTAGTGCGAATACAAGCACCATGACGGCGACAAACACGGCAACCCCCAGTCCCGCAAATCGGTGTTCCGGCATGGCGGCGGGCATCGTGGACCGTTTGGGCTGCTCAGACACGTAGCTTTCAAGCTCGAACCGCGCACGATCCGCGTCCTGGTGCGATACGACGATGACGAATCCCTCTTGGCCGCGCCGAATCTCATGGTCGATGCCGACGGCTGCAAGCACAAGTGAATACTCCCGGCATCGCCGCCGCGAGAGCGCGGCGCGGATCGGCTCGCCGGATGGTTCGTCTAACTGCATGACCGCCTACTCCAGAACCTCGCCAACAGACAGGGATCGTCCTCGCGGGCGCCCTCTGTTCTGTTGTATCGCCGTTTCGAGTCAATGTGCGGTATGAAACAGTGATTCAGTCGCCATAGGGAAGACATGGCAGATAGAGCTTGCTCCGGCGGTCCACGATCGCACTTTTTTCTTCCCACCCGCATTGTTACGGTGCTACCCGACGAGCCGTTATCCCGTGCGGTTCGGTCCATCGGGGTTGGCTCGCCCGCACCGCCGACGTCGTTTTCGCGCCGTTCTTTTCTTGACCCGTTCGTTGCTCAATCTTAGTGTAATCGCTGGCGACCGGTTCGCACGGCGGATCGGGTTCGTGACGACAACCTGGACCGAAATCTGGAGACGGTAAAGATGGCCATTCGCGTAGGGATCAACGGATTTGGGCGGATCGGACGGTTGGTGTTTCGGGCTATGGCGGCGCGCCCGGAAAAGTTTGAGATTGTGGCGATCAACGATCTCAGCAATGCGGCGACGCTCAAGCAACTGCTCAAATTCGATTCGGTACACGGCCGGTTTTCCGGCACGGTGGAAGCGAAGGACAAGACCCTGATCGTGAACGGGAAGGACATCAAGGTGCTCAGCGAGCGGGCGCCGGCGAAGCTTCCTTGGAGCGATCTCGGTGTGGACATTGCGCTGGAATCGACAGGTGTTTTTACTTCGCGCGAAAGCGAGAAGGGCGGGTACGGCGATCACCTCAAAGCCGGAGCAAAAAAGGTGGTCCTTAGCGCGCCCGCCAAGGATGAGCCGGATTTGACTGTGGTTATCGGTGTGAACGACGATCAGCTTAACGCGTCACACCTGTGCATCTCCAACGCGAGTTGCACGACGAACTGCCTCGCGCCGATGGCTAAGGTGTTGGACGATTCGTTTGGATTGGTCGAGGGGTTGATGACCACCGTGCACGCCTACACGAACGATCAGAGCATCGCCGACCTGGTCCATAAAGACCCGCGTCGCGCCCGAGCGGCGGCGATCAACATCATCCCGACCTCGACCGGCGCAGCCCGGGCGGTTGGTAAGGTCATGCCCCATCTCAACGGCAAGCTCAACGGCTTTGCGGTGCGGGTTCCGGTGGCCGATGGATCGCTTGTAGATCTCGTGGCGACCCTGAACAAGTCGGTGACCGTGGAAGCGGTCAACGCGGCGTTCAGGAACGCCGCGGAAGGCGCGATGCGCGGCATCCTTGAATACAGCGAGGATCCGCTGGTCAGTTCCGACATCGTCGGCAATCCGCACAGTTCGATTGTCGACTCGCTAAACACCATGACGATGCCGGTCAAAGGCGGAAACCTGGTCAAGGTGGTCTCCTGGTATGACAACGAGATGGGCTATGCCACGCGGACGGCGGATTTGATCGCGAGAGTGGCTGGCCTTTGACGCGAGGCGCACAGGCGTGTCGGGTGTCCTTGGGCATGGTCGATCGGCCTTTGGGGGATCATAATGTCGGAACGCTTATCGCCCGGTGCGATGCTGGATCGGGAGTTTCTGGAGATACGCCGTCGACTGATCGACATTGCCGCGTCGATGGACCGGTTGGCGTGTGCAGATCCTTCCGCGTCGCTATCGACTGACCCCCGGATGGCTCAGGTGAATCGCGCGATCAATTCGCTGACGCAAGAGGGCACCGACCGCGCCGAGCGTGTGCAGATGATTTTTTCAGATGCTTACGATCCACGCTGGCGGGAACGATAAGGCTTGCATCATTTATTCCTCAATCCGGGTTTGGGTGTGAAGTGCAATCGCCGCATAGAATGTGACTGAGGCCTACTTATCATGTTTTACATCGACCCGCACATTCACATGGTGTCTCGAACGACGGACGACTACGTCCGCATGGCCCGGGCGGGGTGCGTGGCGGTTGGTGAGCCGGCGTTTTGGGCGGGGTTTGATCGCGGATCAGTTGCGGGGTTCCACGATTACTTTCGACAGCTTACCGAGGTCGAACCACGGCGGGCGGCGCAGTACGGCATCCATCACCTCTGCTGGTTGTGCATCAACGCGAAGGAGGCCGAAAACGTGGCCCTGTCGCGCGAGGTCATCGCTGTTATTCCGGAGTTTCTCGATCGACCCGGGGTGCTCGGCATTGGTGAGATCGGTCTGAACAAGAACACGAAGAACGAAGTCACCATCTTTGAGGAACAGGTCGAACTCGCCATGCGCACCGACGAGTTGATCCTCGTGCATACGCCTCATTTGCAGGACAAATACAAAGGCACGCGCATGATCCTCGACATCCTCAAGTGCGATGCGCGGGTCAAACCCGGGCGGGTTTTGATCGATCACGTCGAGGAGCACACCATCGGTCCCGCGCTGGACGCGGGGTTCTGGGTGGGCATGACGCTCTATCCGGTAACCAAGTGTACGCCCGAGCGCGCCGTCGACATGATCGATCGCTACGGCATGGAGCGCATCATGGCCAACAGCGCGGGCGACTGGGGTCCGAGCAATCCGATGGCCATGCCCGACTTCATCCGTACGCTGTCCGCCCGCGGTTATTCCAACGGTGACATCCATAAGATCGTGTACGAGAACCCGACCCGCTTCATGGCGCAGGCGAAGCGATTCAATTTTGAACCGCAGTTTGCGGTATGACGGCCTGTCGTCTTTCCATCGAGCGTGCGAACGTGCGTAGGGAATGCCGTCGGGTGCCTGTCAACGGGGCAAGCGCGAATCTGTGGCCGGGCGAGGGCTGTGCTTCGACGTACACCGTTTGCTACCCAATCCCCCGCCGCGCCCTATAATAGAGCAAGCTCTCTTTTTGTGTAGCGGTCGAATCACCGTTTCAGCCGGAAAGACGACTCGATTCGGCGATACACAATAACAGACATTGCTGTAAAGCGTAATGGACACGACGATCTATTTGGATAACAACGCCACGACGCAACCGCTGCCTGAGGTTGTCGAGGCTGTCGCGCTATGCATGCGCGACGAATACGCCAATCCTTCGAGCTTGCATCAGCGGGGTCAATCCGCCCGTCACCAAGTAGAGTCGGCCCGGGCGCAGGTGGCGGAACTGATCGGCGCGACGCCGCGAGAGATCATCTTTACGAGCGGGGGAACCGAGAGCATCAACTTGGCGCTTCGTGGTGTCGTCGCCTCGCGCGGCGCGCGGCGTCATATCGTCACTACGACCATCGAACACGCCGCGGTCCGGCGGGTCATGGAGCAACTTGAGCACGCGGGCTACCGCGTTGAATATGTGGGGGTGAATGGGGACGGGCGTTTGGATGAAGATACATGGCGGCACTGCATAACGCCCGACACCGCCGTCGCTTCCATTCAATATGCCAACAACGAAACCGGTATTCTGCTTGATGTGCCCCGGTTGTGCGCGATCGCTGCCGAACACGGCGTGCCGGTTCACGTTGATGCCGTACAGGCGGTGGGCAAGATACCGATCAACGTCGCCGACCTGCCCGTCTCGTTGCTGAGCCTGTCGGCGCACAAGGTGCACGGACCCAAGGGCGTTGGTGCGTTGTACGTTCGCAGACGGACGCGGATCGAGCCGTTGATCGTCGGTGGTCGGCAGGAGCGCGAGCTTCGCGGCGGTACGGAGAACGTTCCGGGTATCGTGGGCATGGGGGTAGCCGCGGACGATGCAGGCCGCGGTTTGGACGCTGACATGGAGCGCGTGCGAACGCTGCGCGATGCGTTTGAGCGGGACGTGCTCGAGGCTGTTCCTTTTGCGCGGGTTATCGGGGAAAATGCGCCCCGCGTGTCCAATACGTCCAACATTTCCTTTGAGGGATTGGAAGCCGAGGCGATTTTGATTCTCTTGAGTGAAGCCGGTGTATGTGCCTCGAGCGGGTCGGCGTGCAGCAGTGGTTCGCTGGAACCGTCGCATGTGCTCATGGCCATGGGATTGGAAGAACGCCTGACGCACGGCGCGGTCCGATTCAGTTTGTCGCGATTTACCAGGCCGGAAGAATTGAAGCAGGTGGTCCGGCTATTACCCGAACTGCTCGAACGACTTCGCGCACTGAGTCGCGTGTAATGCGCCGGTGCCGATGATCTGGATAGGTCGAACGGGCGAGCGGTTGGTGGCCCGCGTTGTCTGATCGTTATACCGCGTCATCCATGGAAGCTTCCCTGACCCAAAACCAACCCGCCGGTTCCATGGACCAGACAAGACCCATTCAGAGCGTGCTTGTCACTGGTGCGACCGGATTCGTCGGTCGACAGGTCGTTCGCGCCCTGTTGGCCAGGGGTTTGACGCCGGTATGTCTGGTGCGCGATCGCGATAGGTTCCGGGCCCAACACGCGGACGTTAACGCCGAGCGGCTTGTTCCGATCGTGGGCGGGCTTGGTGATAAAGGACCGCTCCGGGAAGCGGCCGATCGAACCCAGGCGGTCATTCACCTTGCCGGTATCATTATCGAGCGGGTACTGCGCGGTCGAACTTTTCATCGCGTCCATGTGCGCGGAACGAGACGCGTTGTCGACGCCGCAGCACGGGCGGGAATCCGAAGGTTCGTACATATGTCCGCCCTTGGTACGCGCCCCGATGCCGGATCCCGCTACCACCAAACGAAATGGCAGGCCGAGCAGTATGTGTGTTGCAGCGGGCTCGACTGGACCGTGTTTCGCCCGAGCCTGATCCATGGTCCCCGCGGTGAGTTCATGCAGCTTATGAAGGCGTTTGTTTGCGGATTCCTCCCCCCTGTGATTCCCTACTTCGGCGACGGGAGCGCAAGGATTCAACCGGTCGTCGTCAAGGATGTGGCGCGGTGCCTCGTCGAAGCGCTGTTCGTCGACGACTCCGTGGGCCGCATCGTTCCGCTGGGCGGGCCTCGCGCCTACACGTGGATCGAACTATACGAAGCATGCCGGGCGACCATGCCACGCGCACGGCACTTCAAGCCCCTTGTCTCCATGCCGGTAGCGCTCGCCAGGGTCGTCGCGGCGGTCAGCGCACCACCGATGTCAGTGATTGAGCTGTTGCTTCCTCGGCTCGGCAAGTACCGTTTCGACGCCGGTCAAGTGCGCATGGCCACGGAGGACAGCGTGTGCGACCACACGATCGCCGAGGAAATGTTCGGCATCCGCATGCGTGGTTTTGAAGAAGAATTGGCCACGTACGCAGATCAAATAAGGTAACGCAGCGCCGTTTGGTTCGCGGTTCGGGCGTGCAGATCGGTTCGTTCGCCGGTCGAGGACCACAATCACGGCGAGTGGGTTTCCTGTGGTGTCGAATCGGCGGCGGTATCGGTATACAGGAGCCAGTAGGCGATCGGAATTACGAACAGCGTAAACACCGTTGATGCCAGAAGCCCGAAGATAAGAGACCACGCAAGCCCCGAAAAGACCGGGTCAATCGTGATCGGCGCGGCTGATAGCATGGCTGTTCCGGCGGTGAGGAGAATCGGGCGCAGACGCACGACACGACTCTCCATGATCGCATCGAACAACGTACGCCCGTGCTGTAGCGACAAGTGTATAAAGTCGACGAGGATGATCGAATCTCTCGTGACGATGCCCGCCAGCGCGATCATGCCGATCATACCGGTCGCCGTGAAGAAAATGGGATTGGCATAGCCCGCCACGTCACCGGCGGCAACCGCATTGAGAAACCAGAACCCCGGCATGATCCCCACGACGGTCAATGGAATAGCGAGCATGACGACCAGAGGAATCACGAACGACCCCGTTTGCGCAACGAGCAGTATGTATATGGCGATCAGGGCGGCGCCGAAAGCAAGCCCGAGGTCTCGAAACACATCCAGCGTGATCTTCCATTCACCTTCGCCGTCAAACGCCATGCGAATGCTCTCGGGAACTGACCAGGCGACACCGCTTCCGTTGCTCATAAACGTGCGCTCGTCGGGCGGTCTGGGGTCGGCACCGCTGACCCAACCGTTTCCGGCGCGAACCATGCCGGACCGGGACGCCAATGAGGCGTTGGTCGCGCGATCGGCCATGATATCCACAATCGTATTGGCGGGCGGGCGGCCTGCTGTTTCCGCCGTGACATAAACGACCCGGTCAAGGTTCTTATGGTAGATCGTCTGATCGACCGTGCGCTTGTCCCATGATCCAATCTCCGCGAGGGGGACCAGATTGCCGGCTCGACCCTTGACGCGGAGCTCAGCGAGATCGAGCGGGTTTGATCGCGCTGCGCGGGGCAGACGCATCACCATCCGCAGCGGGTTGCGCTCGTCAGGCTTATCGACAAGTCCTACGGCTTGTCCGCGAAGTGAGGCGCTCAGCGTGCGCGCGACGTCGTCCGCACTCACACCGCTGATGGCCGCTTTCTCGCGGTCTGTCACGAAAAGAAGCCTTGTCTGCTTGGCCTCGATCGTGTTGTCCACGTCCACAACGCCCGGCTCTTTTTCCATCCTCGTACCGACGAGTTGCGCAGCGTCCATCAGATCCTCGTAAGTGAGATCCGACCGGCCGTACACTTCGGCCACGAGGCGGGCGAGCACCGGTGGACCGGGCGGCGTCTCGACGATTTTTAGTTTGGCGCGGTGTGCGCCGGCGATCTTCGTGAGCGCATCGCGCATACGCAATCCCAGTGCGTGGCTTTGCAGTGCCCGGCTCTTTTTCCCGACGAACCGGATGCGCAGGTCCGCTACGTTGGTCCCCCGACGCAGATAATAATGCCGGACCAACCCGTTAAAGTCGATCGGGGCGGCCAGCCCGGCGTACGCGGTGTAGTCCGTCACCTCGGGAACGGTTTGGATGTACGATTCGATGTCCCGAAGGGCGGCGTCCGATCGCTCAAGCGACGTCCCCTCGTCAAAATCCAGCAACACCGCGAGTTCGTTCTTGTTGTCGAACGGTAACATCTTGAGCGGAACGTGACGCGTTATCGCCAGCCCCGCAGCCGCCAGGGTTAACACGCCCATGACGGACAAGAAGATCCAGGCCCGTTTTCTTGAGCTCAGCAAGGGGGCCATCAGCGGATAAAACATCCGATACAAAACCGTTGCCTTGACGCGCCCCAAGTCATGGGGATCTTGAATCGTATCAGGTGTCGCCGAACCTCCGCCATATCGTTTTCTCAGCAAGTGAAACGTGAGCCACGGCGTGATCGTGAAGGCGACCGCCATCGACATGATCATCGTGACGGGCACGTTCAGGGCCATGGGTCTCATATAGGGCCCCATCATTCCGGTGATGAAGAACATCGGGAGGAAGGACACGATAACGGCCAGCGTTGCGGTGATAAGCGGGGGGCGAACTTCGGCCACCGCCTCCAGGACGATATCTCGTGTCGCGCGGCCATGCAGGGCGAAATGGCGCGAGATGTTCTCCACGTCGACGATCGGATCATCAACGAGCAGGCCCAGCGAGAGGATCAGCGCGAACAGCGTGACCCGATTGATCGTGTATCCGAACAGGAGGTTGACCGAGAGCGTCAGACCGAACACGACGGGCACGGCGACCGCAACAATCAGGGACTCCCGCCACCCGAGTCCCAAAGTCAGCAACGCTATGACGATAAAGACGGCGACGGCGAGCGCCTCCACCAGTTCGTTGACTTTCTCATTGGCGGTCAGCCCTGCGTTTCGGGTGATCACCAGCTCCATGTCGTCGGGGACGATCCGCGCCTTGAGCTTCTCCGCCGTCCGCAGAATGTCTCGCGCAACCCACACGGCGTTCGTGCCCTTCTTTTTCGCGAAGGCCAGCGTTACGGCCGGGACTGAGCGAGCGTCTACGGCGTTCGAAGCGGGGGCGCCCACCAACGTACCAGTAAACCCCTCTTCATGATCAAATCCGCGCGCGGGTCCCCAACCGTGTCGCACGTACGATGTGACCTCGGCGGGACCGTCGACGACATCGGCGACGTCCTTCAGAAATACGGGCCTATCCCCGGAGACACTGACCACCAACTGTCCCAGTTCGCCCGCATCGCGAATCGCCGGGCCGACTTCCACGCGCACGGTCTCGTCGTATCGCGTAAACGCACCCGCCATCCGCGCAATGTTGGAAACTTCGACGGCGTGGGCCACTTCGATGGGCGACACCCCATACGCTTCCATCCGGGCCGCATTGAGGTACAACCACACGGTGCGTCGTTGACCGCCAACCACGTAGGCCCGCGAAAGGTTCTTCACCGCCGCCAGCCGCTGCACCAATTCTTCGCCCACGCGTCGCAAGGTATAGGTGCCCGCGGTTGCACTACGAAGGGCCATGGTCACGATCGGAACGTCGTCGATCTCCATCGGTTTCACGACCCAACCGGTCACTCCGGGCGGAACGACGTCGATGTGTTCGTCGATGCGCTTGTAGAGCTTGACCAGGCTTCGTTCGCGATCTTGGCCGACGAAAAACCGGACGGTGATAATCGCTTGATCGCGCCGCGACATCGAGTAGACGTATTCCACACCGTCGATTTCATAGAGTAGTTTTTCGAGCGGGGTGGCCACCAATTGCTCGACTTGCCTGGCGGAATGACCGGGAAAATCAACGTAGACGTCCGCCAGCGGCACAACGATTTGAGGGTCTTCTTCCCGCGGTGTGACGAACAGTGAGGCAACCCCCAGCGCCGCCGCGAGCAGAACCAGCACGAGCGATAGATTGGAGTTCAGAAACGCACCGACAACGGCATTCGTAAAACCGTGCCGCGTCTGCGGTAGAGATGGTTGGTGTGACATGGCTAACCCCCGGCCTGGTCAGAGGTTGGGGCCCGGGTGATGGCGACCGTTTCTCCTTCACGTAATCCGGCGAGAACTTGCACCTCGTCACCGAACACCTTTCCCGTCTTGACGGCACGACGGCGCAGTACGTCGCCGTCCGCCACATCGACGAGTTCGAGTTGGCCCACGTGGTGAACCGCCTTGCGCGGGATCACAAGAACATCCTGGTCCTCCAGGGGAATCAATAATCGACCGAACATGCCGGTATACACGCCCGGTGGACAGGGCCCCGTCACTTTGACCGTAAACGTCCGGCTGGCTGATTCCGCCTCGGGAACGATTTCGCTCACGCGTCCTTTGCACGTATGCCGCAAAGAATCGATGCGCACGCCGATCATCTGGTTCACCTTCAACCGGTGCGTAAGCGATTCCCGCACCCGCGCAACCAGTTGCATTCTGGTTGGATCGTAGAGCTTCACGAGCACCTGCCCCGGCGTCACCGTGTCGCCGGCTTCGACCTGTTTGTCGATCACGATTCCGTCGATGGGTGATGTGACCGTAGCGTACCCGAGTATGGTGCGGGCTTCCTTTACCGCCTGATTGGCGCGTTCGAGTTCCGCCTTCGCAGCATCGTACGCCGTCTGGACACGATCCCACTCGATCTTGGCGGCCGCGTCCTGTTCCATGAGGCTCTTGATACGCTCGTATTCCGTTCGGGCCTGATCGCGCCGCGCCTGAGCCGCCTTCGCGGAGGCGACCGCTTGTTCGAGACGCGCTTCCAAGTCGGCTTTGTCAAGGCGGACGAGCACGTCACCTTTGGATAGGTGCTGATTGGCTTTGACGCGAACTTCAAGCACTTTGGCCAGCAACTTGGAAGCCACATCGGCTTCGTGCTGGGCCTTGATGCTGCCCACGGCTGACTCGGTGCGCGGGACCCTAATGCGGTGGGCGACAACCAGCTTCGCCGTACCGATCTTGCGAACCGAGGACGCGCGGTCTGTCTGAGCGACTGAGGACGCATCGACCTTGCTATGGAACGTGCCCGCAAGCCACATCAGCAGCAAGACCACAACCAGAGAAAACGCGCTCCCGACGACGAGGAGCCGCCAAACCTGCCGTCTATGCGGCTCGCGTTTTACACGGCTCATGTTCAGCTCCTTTTTTAGCGCGTCTCAGTTCCGGCGCGGGACTACCTCTTCGATTCCGCACGTGGAAGACTCTACCGTGATTAGCGGCCGGATCAAACTGACATGCCGCGGCACCGGATGGATGCTGGTCACGCATTCGCCGAACCCGAAGGTCTCCTTAGCCCATTCATACAAGCACTGCATTGACATCGCCGCCACCCACGTTCATGATGCGACGACGAAGGAATTACACGGGCCGCCATGAAACACTACACAAAATATGCGACGCTGGTTACCGCGGAGCGCGAACGGCGCGACAATTTCAAGACCATGCTCTCGTGCGTACTCCCGCGCCCGATTGCATTTGTTTCGACCGTATCAAAAAGCGGCGTACCCAATCTGGCACCGTTCTCGTTTTTTAACGGGGTCGGATCGAACCCACCCGCCGTCGTGTTCTCGCCCGCGACCAAGGCCGATGGTTCGTCGAAGGATACAATTGTTAACCTGTGCGCAGTCGGCGAGTTCGTGGTCAACGTCGTTCCGCACGCGATGTGCCAGGCCATGAACAAAGCGTCGTTCCCCTTTCCACCGGACGTGAATGAGTTCGAGACCGCCGGGTTCACGCCGCTCGATAGCCGGTTCGTCAGACCACAGCGCGTGGCTGAGTCTCCCGTTCATCTTGAATGCAAGTTGCTTCAGATCGTCCCGGTGGGAGACGGACCGTTATCAGCCAACATTTGTATTGGCGAGATTCTTTGCTTTCACATCGCCGGTGACGTTCTTCTCCCGAACGGCACCTGCGACCCCGCCGGGCTCGATCTCGTTGGACGCCTCGGCGGGATCGACTATGCCACCACCCGCGACCGATTCGCCCTGGAAAAGCCGGCAGGACCGACAAGATCGTAACGCGTTGAACAACGCCTGCGCCAGAGGGATGGTATGATAGGTGTTCGCCGCTGCTGCTCCAGGTTAGAGCGTTTTCAGATATTGTGTATCGCCGACTCGAGTCGTTTTACCGGATGAAACAGTGATTTGACCGCTACACAAAAAGAGAGCCTGCTCTTGCCGCGCTACAATCCGATCTTGATCGCCAGTCCGCAGCACGCCAGCGCGAACCCCGCCAGTGCGTGGCTATAGCGTTCGAGCGACGCAAACCGGGGTTGGGCGAACCCGAAGTATCCGAGCATGACCACAACGGTCATGGTTCCGATCGTCGTGAGGGCGAAGACCGCTGTAACCGACACCACACCCCACCAGCTAGCGCGTGCAGCCGGATACATCAACAAAGGGATGAGCGGCTCGCACGGACCGAAGACGAAGATCGTAAACAGGATCCACGGCGTCAATGATGGTTTGTCGGTGTGCGTATGGACGTGTGCGTGTTCCTCCACATGCGTGTGTTCGTGGCGATGGACGGTCCCGTCGCTGTGGGCGTGCCAGTGCGTGTGCGGCCTGTTACGCACGGCACGGCGAAGACCCCAGGCCATATAGGCGAGTCCGAACGCCAGCAGCAGCCATCCGGCAACGTCAGCCCGTGCCGATTCGATCCCGTCCAGTTTGAACACCGCGACGCCGAGGGCGATACCAACCACCCCGATCACGATCGAGCCGAGTACGTGCGCGATCCCGCAACACACGGTCACGACCAGCGTTCGCGCAGCGCTCCATCGTCCGGCGCGGGCCATCGCCACGAACGGGACGTAGTGGTCCGGGCCCAGTAACGTATGCAGCAAACCGATCGACGCCGCCGTGGCGCACAGCGCGGTTAAACTCGATGACATGAATCTGTGACCCTTATTCAGAGGTTGTTCTATCGCGTTTTCTGATATTGTGTATCGCCGAATCGAGTCGTCTTACCGGATGAAACAGTGATTCGACCGCTACACAAAAAGAGCGCTTGCTCTAACGCATCTATGTTATCCTATGT
>CAZWWW010000041.1:0-11945 GCA_964637715.1 uncultured Phycisphaeraceae bacterium
GTTTGCCGGGTGTGACAACATTCGAGGTAACGGTGCTCAATGTGCCGCCAACCATAACCCCATTGGTTTCTCCTCCGCCGTTCGTTGATGTAGACGAAGGCAGGTTGGCCACAGTCGTGACTGTCGCGACCGATCCGGGCTTCTTGGATAGTTTTCAAACGATTGTCGAATGGGGAGACACCACCATTGGCGGTGGTTTCAAGACGGCGTTCCAGGGACCCCTTCAATCTGCGGACCACTATTACGCTGATGATGGCGTGTACCCGGTTCGAGTGTGCGTAACCGATGACGATGGCGGTCAAGATTGCGTAGACCTCCCGGAATTTCACGTCCACAACGTAGTCCCCACCTGCGAGGTTTTCCCAACTGTATCCAAGAGTGTAGCCGATCCGGGTGCGGAGATGAACGTTGGACTTTCGCTGGTGGGCAAGTTCAACGATCTGGGCACGCTGGATACCCACAACGCACCGGAAGGGCGATCTCGGATCGATTGGAGTGACGCTACGGATGATACCTTCGTATTGACGGAGTCACCTTTGGGTCCTTCCGGCTCACAGTTCGGTGCGAATGGCATCGGATTTGATTCGTTCACCCACGTCTACGCAACACCAGGCACCTATCCGGTACGCATGTGCGTGGAAGACGACGACGGCGACGAAGGATGCACGCCGATTACCAATCTCGAAGTGCCGCTGGCCGATTTGGTCTTGACCAAAGAAGTGATCGATCCGGTACCGCCCGACCCGGTAACGATCGGCGCGGAAGTTAGATACGAGCTAACTGTTACGAACAACGGTCCGGGCGATGTGCCCGACGTGCGACTCACGGACCTGATTCCGGCGGGCACGGAATTGGTGTCCGCGGTGCGCGGTCTGCCCGATCCGTCAGCACCCGGGTTGGAGACGAAATTGTTCGCCAGTGACCGCGGTCGCGAGGACTCGACAGGTGAGAGTCTCGACATTCGCGGAAGCACCATAATCCTAGGGTCGCCGTTTCACTCGGAAGCCAACGGTGTCGCGTTCGTATTTGAGGCCGAGATCGGTGGTGGTTGGACCGAGACGCAGAAGCTGTTCCCGAGTGACGCCCAAGAGTTTGACCAGTTCGTTTTTGGAACCGATGTCGGTATTGACGGCGATACGATAGTTGCGGGCGCGCCCAATTGGTTCGCGCAAACCGACTTCATCTCCACCGGGGCAGCCTATGTATTCCACCGCATAGGCGGGATATGGACAGAACAACCCATTCTGACGGCCAGTGATGCGATGGTCGGCGATAGCTTGGGACGTAGCGTGGCGGTCGCTGGTGATACGATTGTCGTGGGCGCGCCTGGCAAAGGGACTGGTGCCGCTTATGTGTTCAAGCGCGTGGCCAATGTGTGGACTGAAGAACAAATACTAACTGACGCCACAACGGGAGAATTTGGCGCTGACGTTGCGATTAGTGGTGACACCCTGGTTGTCGCCGCTCGGGGCGATGTCGGGCTGGCACGAACAGGGTCTGTTTCGGTTTACCGCTGGGACGGTTCGACGTGGGCGTTCGAGCAGAAAATTACCGAGGCTGATGTCACGATGCTGACCGAGGCGTTCACGCTGGCCAGCAGTGTGGCCATTGACGGCGACACGATAGTCATTGGCACACGAGAGAACGCGCTGTCGGGTGCGGCCCACGTTTTCACGCGAAGCGGTACGGTTTGGAGCGAACAGGCGAAACTGGTTGCGTCAGATCCGATTTTTGGTGACCGTTTTGGCGTGAGCGTGGATGTGCGTGGCGATATAGCCATGGTTGGCGCGCCGGAGGCTATGGGGCCGGGGGGAGCCAGTAATCAAGGTGCGGCTTACGTTTTTGGACGGACGGGCAGCGTATGGACACAGCGATCCAAACTGTTTGCCAGTAGCGGCAATAGCGGCGACCGGATGGGTACGAGTGTTGGTGTAGAGGCAGAAACGTTCGTAGCCGGGGCTCCCACCGTTGAGGACGTTGATCTTTCGGGAACGATCAATCCCGGTGCTGCTTTTGTCTTCGCGGTCTGCCCGGAGCAACCAATCGGAACAGTAACCTGCGGACTTGGTACGATCGCCGCCGGGGAGAGCGTGATCGTCGAGATCGTCGTACGTGCGGGTTGTTTGCTTACGGTAGGCGACATTCTCACCAACACGGCATCGGTGTTCGGTTTAGCGCTCGAAGATGTGCCCGGTGACAACACGGATACGGCAGATGTGACAACCACGACGTCACTCGTCGATGCCTGCGGTGTCGATCTGACGCCACCGCTCGTATCCGCCGTGGTCATGGGAACGCTCGGGGACAACGGATGGTATACGTCCGATGTTTCTGTCGAATGGGTTCTGATCGACGTCGACTCGCTCATCTCTGTCCAGACGGGGTGCGATCCCGAAACAGTCATCGCAGATACTTCGGGCATTACCTTCACCTGCACGGCTACGTCTAACGGTGGGACGACCTCTGAGAGTGTAACTATCAAACGCGACACAGTACCGCCGACCATCTCACCGACTATCACAGGAACAACAGGAAACAATGGTTGGTATGTCTCTGACGTTGACGTGGGTTTCACCTGCGCTGATTCGGGTTCAGGCATTGCGAGCTGCACCGCCATGTCTGCTCTTACCGACGAAGGTGAGAATCCGCCGGTTGTCGGAACGGCCGTAGACGAAGCAGGTCTCACCGCAACGGCTACGGTTAGCGGGATTAAGATTGACAAGACCCCGCCGAGTATTACCGCTATGCGGATACCATCTTCGAACGGAAACGGCTGGAACAACAGCGATGTGACGGTCACCTTTTCGTGCGCCGACCTAATCTCCGGGATTGATGACTGTTCATTACCAACGCTCTTTTCCGCCGAAGGTGCGGGTCAGGACGTGACCGGCACGGCGACAGACGTAGCCGGGCTACAATCGACTCTGCTTGTGGATGACATCAACATCGACAAGACCTTACCGACGATTGTGGCCGGTGTTGACCCAGCACCGAATGCGAATGGATGGAACAACACGATCGTCACGGTGTCATTTACATGCAACGACGCCCTGTCGGGCATTGACACATGCACGGGCGATACGATTCTCAATATGGAAGGTACAGGGCAGAGCGCCGGCGGTACGGTCGTTGATCTCGCGGGCAACATGGCCATGACCGAAGCTACCGGTATCGACATCGATTTCACCCCGCCGACGATTACAGCCGTCGTTTCACCAGCGCCGGATGGAGACGGTCGAAACGATCCACCCGTTACGGTAAGTTTCCTCTGTAACGATGATCGCTCAGGTGTGCAGAATTGTACGTCACCGATCGTGCTTACCGATTTTGGCTTCGATCAGAGCGCTCAGGGAAACGCCACGGACTTCGCGGGGAATGGTGCGGACGCATCTGCATTCAACATTGATATCGGCAGACCGACCGTGGTGCCGGCGGCCGACCTAACCGCCAAAGAAGGCGAGCTGCTCGCTGTCACCCTGGGGGACATCGTACCGTTGGGGGCGACGATGGGAACAGCCACTATTGACTGGGGTGACGGGACGCCCGTTGAAAACGCAAACACGGTTGTGGCCGGGATGTCGTCACGCATCAATGGAACGCACGTTTACGCAGACGACGGGATCTACGCCATCGATATTTGTGTGAATGACCTGGACGGTCTACCGGTGTGTTCGCAGCTTATGGCCACGGTCGGCAATGAGATGCCTGTATTGGCACCAGTTGATGTTCCGATTGGCCCGATTGAACTGGGGACAATCGTTCGCGCGACGGCGGCGTTCAATGATCCGGGTACGGCGGACACGCACATGGCCACCGTCGATTGGGGCGAGGGAAACGCCCCGGAACCGTTCGAAGTCATTGAAACGCCATTCGGGCCACCCGGAGATATACAGGGGCTCAATGCGGAAGCTCCGGCAGACCATACCTATACGGCGGCCGGCGACTACATGGGTCAGGTCTGCGTTACCGACGATGAGGGGGCCACCCGATGTATGGAGTTCGCGGTTTCCGTGCGAGAGACCGGACCGCCGAGCTGCACGATTGAAATCGGCGCGATCCAGTGCGACGGTGTGAAGGTTACCCTGCCGCTTTCGGCCAGTGTGCTGAATGGGCGCGGCCTGCCCGTCTCATTTCAATGGGCCAGCGGCAATCCAAACGGCGCGCCCATGACTGAGTTTGATGATTCAACGAGCCAGTCGCCGACATTGGTCACCGACGCACCTGAGGCGTTCGACGTTTTCTGCACGGCCCTTTTCCCGGTAGACAGTGGATTGGATCCCGTTACTTGTCAGACAGCCGTTACGCACTCCACCGTTGCGGGCATTGATGGATGCGATCAAGTGATCCCATGTGATCCCGTGCTGGACACCGTAGACATCATCTGCCCACCAGCCATTGTTTTGCCGCGCGGTGACCATCTGTGCAACAACGGCGCGAACGACTGGCTGAGCGACGTATCGTTTACCGGAGGCGATCCAACCATAGCCGGCGGTCTGACCGTTACCGCCGACGCACCGGCGTGCGGTTTCGCCAACGGCACGACGACGGACGTAACGTTTCGTGCGACCGATGAGTGCGGTAACGAGAAAAGCTGTGTTTCTTCGATCACGATTCAGGGTGCGTCACGCCCCGGTATCGACAAAAAGGGCAGCCTTTTGGTCTTTTCCAATGTCGAGATCGAGTGGGATGCAGACGGGAATGTGATTCAAGATACGGTCTTGGAAATCAGTAATGATTACCCCGGTTCCGTGGACATCCAGTTCTTTTTCATCAACGGCGACACGGAGCTGGAGGAAATTCGCAATGAGGCCGGTCAAGTCATACAAACCTTTGAACCGGGATGGAACACGTCCGATTGCCGCATGACCCTTACGCCCGACCAGCCGCACTATTGGTCCGCGGCGCACGGCGCGGGAGCCCGCAACGGCTGCGGATCCTTTACCGTGCTCGATACGCAAGGTCCGGGCAGACCCGACCCCGAGGACGGTGGAGCCGCGCGCCGGTTGCGCGGAACGGTGGTGCTCTTTGCGGTCAAAGTCGTCGACAATCAATGGGCGGAAATCCGCTGGAACCATCTAACGGGAACCGCAAACATTGTCGACTATGCCAACGGAACGGCGTGGAGCTATAAACCCTATGCGTTTGGAAGCCATTGCGTGGGTACCGGGGAAGCGCTCTTAGACTGCACACGGTACGACGAAACGAATGGTGTGTGCTGCGAGGCGGAACCGATCGCGGGACGTTTGGATTTGGACGCGTTTCAATACGACACAGCCTTCGCCGGTCTGCTTCTCGATTTCTACGCCTCCGGATCGACGGCGCTTTCCAGTGGCCATGAGACTGTAATGGTTGACACCGAGTTGACCGTTCATCCGGTCTCCGCCGACCTCCGGCAGGATGGATGTGGTCCGGTGCTCACTCAGGTTCAAGCGGATATCTGGAATGAGTTCGAGTCGAAGTTCTCCGGCACGCGGCGGTGCGTGTGTTGCTGGGATCAGGCATGGCTGAGTGATTGGGCTCAGTCGGAAGACATTCCTAATCACTTTACACGGGCGGCGCTGCGCACGGACAAAGGCAAGGCGCGCTTGAATGGTAGACGAAGCGCGGAGTGCGATTATTCAGCCGCGTGCGGGCCGACCGCGCTCGCGAAAAGGAACGCATGCGCGACGTCCGCACCGGCGGGAAGCGAAGACAGCGCGATGCTGGGTGTAGCCAGAAAGCTGTTGGCGTTCAGTCCGTCGGGGAGACGAGCCGATGCGGGAATGAATCTGGTCGGTACCGGTACTGAGCCCGCGGTTATCTATTGGGATATTGATATCGCAGCGGATGAAGCACGCGAAACGCCGAGACGCGGCGGCAAACGAAGCGTGAAATAACGCTGGTGACAAGACCGTGTCTTTGTTATGTTGCCGGACCGCGTTGTGAAGAAAGGGTTTGGAATCCGTCGGATGCGTCCATCCTCGGGGCGAGACATGGGTTGAATCGTTACGCCAGAACGGAGCTTACGTTCAGGCGGACAGGTGGCGACTGGCGCACACGGCAACGTCTTCCGCGCGCTCGCACCGTGTCTCGCCGGTGTCAGAAATACCGCGCCATGATGATCGTGTCACTGAACGAACCGTCAGCGCGGCGTATGTCGTTTTTGAGACGCGCTTCCTCAATGAACCCGAGCGAAAGATACCACTTGTGGGCACGGTGGTTGTCGGAAAATACGTGCAGATAGATCTTATGGAGTCCTTGCGCCGCACCCCAGTCAAGGATAAGCTGCATCATGCGACCGCCGATGCCCAGCCCCCAATAGGCTTTGAGGATGGAGATGCCGAGCTCGGCGTGGTGTTGGAACTTCTTATGCTCCGGCGACCACGCACCCGCCAATCCGACGATCCGATCGGCGACAAGCGCGGCGACGGCCATCGATCCAGGCTTTGCGAGCTGCGTGCTGATAAAGCCGCGCTCTTGTTCGACGGTCAGATTGAACTCGCCGGGGCTCCAGTTGAGAAAGTCCGTTTCCTTATGGAGTTTCGGCAACAGCGAACAGCAGGCCTCCGCGTCGCCCACATCAAGCGGGCGGATGGTGCACATTTGACCGTCGGAGAGTGGCAACGATAGCGGAAAGGCGGGCAGGGCGTATCCTTTCATGAAAATCATCGACGGGAGCGAAACAGAGTCATTACCTCGCCCGTTCGAATCATCCTTTGTTCTTGGTCCACGTTCAAACTAGAACCTTTTCCAAAAAGGTAGTACGACCTATTCGAGCGCGGGTGGCATGGGCAAACTTGTTTGCCCGTGGATATTCCAAGATAAGCAAGGGTAAGTTGCTGCTTGCCCATGCCATCCGGAAACTCCAATAACCTTCTTGGAAACGATATTAGGGCTCATCTTGTAGATTAGCTCAAAAGGGGCGATACATAAAACGCTGCTTACCGTAAAAGCTGCGCCGTGACCAGGAAGCCCGATTCCGATCAACGACAAGGGGGCGGCATCGTAGGATTGCGGGCTCGATCGCGATTCTTGTTGGTTCCGTCACCGAACCGATCCGGGGGGCGTGCGACCCGGCGCGCCCATCCGGTTATAATAAGGCCTATGGGTTCGACGACGCCCCACGACATTGAACAGTACCTTCGCCACGCCGCGGACCGGCAGGCGTCCGACGTGCATATCGTTCCGGGGTATCCGGTGACGCTGCGAATTCACGGCCGGATTGAGCCCGTGGGTGAGGCCCCGTTAACGGCGGCGCAGGTTCTCGCCATGATCGAGGCGATTCTCCCCGAGCGACTGCTTCCGCGCGTGCGGGCGGGCGATCCGAAAAACTTCGACTTCTCGGTCGAACTCGAACACGCGACCGAGCGCCGCCGTTTCCGGGGCAATGTCTATCTTACCCAGGGGGCGTGGGCGGCGTGCCTGCGGTACGTTCCCAACGAGATTCCCAGCTTTGAATGGATGAGCTTTCCGAAGGGTCTCGCCGAGCGCCTGGTGGGCCACCGCAACGGGCTGGTGATTATCACGGGCGTTACCGGTTCGGGGAAATCAACCACGCTGGCGGCGCTGGTCAATTTGTTGAACGAACGCGGCGGCGTCCGGGTAATTACCGTCGAGGAACCGATCGAATACGTACACCCGCGTATGGGCACGAGCGTCGTGACGCAGCGTGAAGTGGGCCGGGACGTGGATTCGTTTCTCGACGGGCTTAAGTACGGGCTGCGCCAGGACCCCGACGTGTTGCTCGTGGGCGAGATTCGTGATGCGGAAACGGCGCAGATGGCCCTCACCGCTGCGGAGACCGGCCACCTCATCCTGGCGACGCTGCACACGCAGGATGCCAAGGGCGCGATTACGCGCATCGCCGATCTTTTCTCCCGCGATGCGCAGGACGACGTTCGGGCACAACTGGCGTTAAGCCTGCGGTCAGTGGTCAGCCAGCACCTTCTGCAGCCCGCGCGGAAGGGCGAAAAACGTGTGCTCGCGTTGGAGATTCTGCACGTCAACAATCCCGTGCGTATCGGTATCAAGCTCGGCAAGATCGAGTCGATCGAGTCGGCCATCCAAACCGGGCGGCGCGACGGCATGCTTTCGCTCGATGAAGACCTCCAGCGGCTCGTTGACGCAAGGCGGATCACCGTGGAGACCGCCTCGCATTACGCCAAAGACCCCACCGGAATCAACCCGCCCTCCGCCAGGTGATGACCAGACCTTGCGCCAAGTTTTCGGACGCGCCCCTTACCGACCGATAAGCAGAAAGATGAGCCGGACATCCACGGTGGATTCGGCATGATGGGCGGCACCGGGAGGTTCGCCCACCCACGCCGCGCCTGTTCAGGGGATGTCGGCGTTCGCCGTGGTGCGGCGAGAGGTTGTGGCGAACGGGATGCGGGTATCAGTGTTGAAAACGACGAACAAGCCAGCACGAACGCATGGTGTGGGGATCAGCATCCTGCGCTATGCGCCCTCGCGGTTTGTTGAGCCGCTGCTGGGCATCATCACGATCCCCATTCTGACACGTGTCCTCGAGCCGGCGGGCTACGGCGACTTCAAGACACTGATTCTAACGGTTGGCCTGGCGCGGATCATCGGGTTTGACTGGATCAACAACTGTGCCCTGCGGTTCTTTCGCCCCATGGAGAAAGACCGCCGCCGGTACCAGACCAACCTGCTGGTCGGCTTGTTGATCGGGATCGTGGTCCTGTCTGCGGCGTGGGGCGCACTGGCGTTGGGGGCTCGGTGGATCGACGACTCCGGTTCGCGGGCGAAGGCGCTGTTGCCGTTTCTACTCTCGTTTGCGCCGTGGATGTTTCTGACCGCCCTAGCCGACGGATTCGCGCGCAACGGCGAAATGACGTTCCGGGCCATGCAGCGCCCCTGGGCGTTTACGGTCGTACGCATAAGCCTGGCGTTGTCGCGCCACGGTCTCGGGCTGGCGTGTTTAGTGCTCGCGTCGAACAGCCTGGCGGCCTACCTGGGTGCCTGGTCGTGCGGTGCGCTGGTCGTAGCTCTTTGGGTCTGGGTCGCAACGGGCGGGTGGCGCCAGGTTTCGACACAAGCCGTCTCGGTCAGCGCGCTGCGGTCGTTTGTGGTGTTCGGTTTTCCCATCACGTTTGTGCTCCTGGCTAATGCCGCGCAAACCGTTGGTATTCGTTATGTTTTGCAGTATTTTCTCGGGGCGGACGCCACAGGTTTGTTTTCCGCCGCCTATGATCTGGGTGGGGTTCCCGTGATCGTGTTCCAGTCGATCGTCATGCTGGGGCTGTATCCGCTGGCGATCGACGCCTACGAGAAGGACGGGCGCATCGACGGGATCATTCACGACGGGCTTCGCTACTTCGTCATCGCCGCCATTCCTGTCGTGCTGCTGCTCGCGGTGTTGGCACGCCCGGCGCTTACGGTGTTTGCCGGTAGGGATTACGAGGGCGCGTGGCCCGTATTGTCCATCTCCTGCGCGGGGACGCTGGCGTTCGGTCTAAGTCAATACTTTTCGCTCCGCTTTCTCGTCGCCAAGCAAACCGGTCGCTGGGCGCTCATCAACCTGACAGCGGCGACGTCGAACATTGTGGCGTCCTGCTGGCTTGTTCCCGCCTGGGGGTACGGTGCGGCGGCGGTTACGACGGCGGGTGCGCAGGTGTTGATATTGATCGGCGCGGTCGTATGGGGTGGGGGCATCCACAGGAGCCAGCTTCCCGTCCGGAGTTTCGTCTATACGGGCATTGCCTGCCTGCCGATGATGCTCGTATGGTGGGTATTCAAGCGGTACGCGAGCCTGTCGCCGTTCTGGTATTGCGCCGCGGTGTGTGTGGTGGGTGGTCTGAGCTACCTGGCGGTACTCTGGTGGCTGGGTGCATTGCGCAGAGAGCGCGATGCGTTGCTCGGCTTGTGGCGTCGTGTACGCGCACGCGGCGATGGCGTATCCCGACGACCGGATGAGTAAGGAGAGGGGTTCCGAGGCTCGCCCCCAACGAACCTGATTCAGGGTTGATATGTTCGTAGTTGCCGCGACCTTTGCCGTGTTCCTTATGTTGTTGACGGCGGCTGCGCTGGCGGTGCTGGGCGGGTATCGCGTGCGCGACCTTCTGCTGCTCGGTTTCCTAACCTCGATAACGCTCTACCTCTCCCGCTTCGATGCGCAATTCAGCGCCACGCTTTTGGGCCGACCCTATGTAGGGCTCGACTTCTATTTGCTGATTGTCGTGGTCGTGCTGTTACCGCTGCGCATTCTTTTTCGCGAAGTGCCCGGGCTGCGGATCACATCCGCCGTGCTGCTCATGGGCGCTTTCGCCACGCTGTCATTGATCAGTGGATTGCTCAACAAGGGATTCATCGGTGTCGGGGCTGCGATTCAGGTGCTGGTGATTACGTTTGCGCCGGCGGCGGTCGCGGCGCTTTGGGTCGAAGTCATGCCACGCGATCGGCGCACGCACCACCGCATGATGCTTAGCTTTGTTCTGCTTGTCGGCGTGTTCACACCGTTGGTTTTCTTGCTTACTTCGCTCGCACCCAACCTTCTGGGGTCTTTGCTGGGCTGGTCCACGGTAGCGGCGGGTCGATCGGCGGGATTCGTTCGTGGATGGTCGCCGTTGGGAGGCCCCATTGCCACCGGGATGCTCATGGTCATCGCCTACGGATTCGCCATGCACGAAGTCGTCGGTCGGCGCAAACGCCTGTTCGCGGTCGTGCTCGTGCTCGTGGGTGTCGCCCTGTTGTTCACGCTGTCCCGTTCCGTGATGTTGATGTTCATCCTTTTTCACGTCGTCTATTTCTGGTCGGCTATTCGTCGTCAGCCGATCCGCATTCTCGGGTTGGGGACGCTGGCGGTTATCGTCATGGCGCCGCTCATGTTTCAATTGATGGAACGCTACAGTTTCGAGCGCTTCACGCGCTATCAAGACGAAAGCACGGACATTCGCGCATCCAGCGCGATCGCGGCCCTTGAGGCGTCTTTTGAGAAGCCCTTTCTTGGTCATGGGCCCGGTTTGCTTTATGAACAGATTCGCGTCGAGGGTGTGGTCGGCGGTGACGCCACGCGGATGAAAGCGATGTATGTCGGTGGTCGGATTTCAGCGCTCGAGCCGCACAATCTTTATCTGCTGTTAGCCGCCGAGCACGGGTGGCCCGCGGCGATTACGTTTGTGTTTGGTTTGCTCCTGCTCTGGCGGCATACGCGCGTGGGTCCGCGCACCGTTGACGACGAAGACCGGTCCATGGGGGCGGCGGTCCATGCGATATGGGTTGCCTGCTTGTTCATGTTCTTAACGTACAGCGGTCCGCTCGTGAACACGCAGTCCTCTGTGTTTTTCTGGATGTTCGTGTTTATCGGTCAACACTGGCGGGCTACGGTGGCGGCTTGCCGGGTTGCACAGCCCACACCAACAAGCGGGATTGTGTACCCCGGCGATCAGTGGAGGTGGCAGCCGGTTTTGGTTCATACCGGATAAGAAAGAGCGTCAGGATGATATTCAGCGGGCGAATTCGTAAACGAACGTGAACACGAATATGAATATGAAGACAGTGATAGGCACATGACAGAGACGCTCGACGCCAAAACGTATTACGAACGGGAAGCGGTGGAGAAAATACGCGGCGAACCCGACGATCCCTGGCGTTTTCGCTACACGGCCAAGGCGTTGCCGCCCGCGTTTGACTCCTTGCTCGACGTGGGTTGCGGCGAGGGCCGCTGGCTATCCTACCTCCAGCGGCGGCGACCCGGCCCGCGTTTGACCGGGATCGAATTGTCGGCGACGCGCGTCGAAGAGATTCAGCGCAGCGCGCCCGGTTTTCGTGTCGAAGTCGGTGGGTTACCCGATTTGCCCTATGACGACGACGCTTTCGACGTGGTAACCTGCCTGGAGGTGGTCGAGCACATCCCCGATTGGAAAACCGCGGTGACTGAGCTGCTTCGCGTCGCGCGACGGCGGGTCATTATCACGGTCCCCTACCGTGAGCGCATCCGCCAACAC
>CAZWWW010000042.1:0-11895 GCA_964637715.1 uncultured Phycisphaeraceae bacterium
GGGGGGTGTGGGGGTTTGCCCTGTAGCGAGTCCTGACACATCGCATTAGGCACAGACTACGTATCCAGCTCGCCACCCGTCTTGTCTCCCACGTCCTGGTCCGTGCGCAGGATGTCCACGGTAAGAACCAGCAGAAGTTCCGTCCGCTGACGCGTCGTCTTGGTGGAGCGAAACAACATACCGATATAAGGCAGGTCGCCGAGAATGGGCACCTTGTTCTCACCCACCGATTCGCGACTCTGAATCAATCCGCCGATCACGACGGTATCGCCGTCACGCACCGTAACGTTGGTCGTCACTTCACGCGTCTGAAAGACCGGCGACGATACGCCCTCGGTAAGCTGAATGTTCTCGCCGGCGATGTTGGATATCTCCTGCACGAGTGCGATCGTGACGTATCCATCCGGACTGATCTGCGGCGTTGCGGTCAACACGATACCGACGTCCTCGGATCCGATCGTGGATTGCGTCTGACCCGTGTCGTTAAGACGGGTGGATTCGACAATCGGCACCTGGTCGGCGATCGTGATGTTGCCCTCCTCGCCGTTACGCACCATGAGAATCGGACGCGACAACACCTCCAATCGACTGTTCAACTGCAACGCGTGGAAGAGGAAACTCAGATCCTCGCCGGTCAGTGTGAAGTTGAAACCCTGTCCCGAACCGATCGCACTCAACGCCGTGCCCAGTACATAGTCGAACTTGCTCCCTTGTATGACACCGTTCGGCCCCTGAACGGCACGCTCGGTAAAATCGAGGTCCTGACCGGCGATCTCCACCCCAAGCTCCACGTCGTCACGCAGCGTAACCTCGGCAATGGTCAGCGATATCATCACCTGCGGCTCCGGGCGATCCAGATCGTTAATCATCTTCATCGTGCGCTCGTAGGCGCGACGGCTTGTCCCGATAACCAGACTACTGCTCCCCGAATCCTGATCGCCGATCGCCTCAACGGAAATCTGTCGCTCCATGCGCCGCATGCGCGACTCTTGATCCTCGCCCGTCCCAAGCACATCAAGCTCTTGACTGGTGAAGTTCTGCAGTGCGGTCGCTAAGTCGGTCGCCGGTCGATACTTCGCGTTGACCACCTCGACCACGCGATCCTCCGCCTCCTGCGCATCCAAAAACGTGACAAGGTCCTCCACCATCGACAAATAGACCGGAGAACCGGCTACGATGAGCGTGTTGGTTCGTGGATCAGCCGCAAAACGCAGCTCTTGCCCCACTGTCGCCAGATCCTGATTCTCAAACTCACTTCCGAACACGAGCTGCGCCTGCGTCGTGCCGTCACCACCACCGCCACCGCCTTGTGGTTGAAACAGCGACTCCAACCGATCGACCATGGTTTGGGCGTCGCTGTTGATCAGGTTGAACAATCGAATCTCAGAGGTGACCGGGCGGATACGATCGAAATCGCGGATCATCGCTTCGAGCATGGCCATGCTGTCCGAAGGCGCCATGACCATTAACGAGTTCGTGCGCGGATCGGGTTGAATACGGATGTCCTGCCGCAACAGTTTACGCACCACCTCGCGACCACGCTCGTCCTTATCGAGAAAGGAAACAATGACCGCCCGCTCATCACCGCCGTTAGCACCGCCGCCGCCCGAATCACCCAGCAGCACGTCTTCGAGCAGCGTGGCGAAGTCCTCGGCCAACGCCTGCTTGAGCTGGATGACTTTCACCATCATTTCCACAACCGGCGCCGACGTATCCAACCGATGGATGACCGAAGCAATGTTCTCCATCTCCGTCGGGGAGGCCCACACGATGATCGAGTTCGTACGCTCGTCCGCCACGGCGGATTTGGCGTCGACCCGACTGGACCCGCCGCCCCCCGTACTCTGCGATGCAAAAAGCGTTTCCAGCGTATCCGCCACCTTGGCCGCCTTAGCGGTCTTGAGCGGGAAAATCTCAAACTGACGCGACAAGGTCGAAGGTTTGTCCAGCATCGCCAAAAGCCCCTCGACAATGTCGTGATCGTCGCGTGATGCGCTGACGACCAGACTGTTCGACGATTCGTCCGGGAGTATGACGATGGGCGTGCGCTGCTGATCCTGACCCTCCTTGCGCGCATCGAACAGTTCCTGCATGCGGTCGGCGAGTCGCGCCGACGAAGCATGATGAAGCGGATACACCTTAAAGGTCGCCGTCGTCGGTCCGGCTTCAACGTCCAATCGCTTAATCACCTCCTGCGCCCGCTCCATCGCCTCACGCGTACCGGCTATGACCACCGCGTTGCCGCGCGGATCGGCCAGCACCGTCGGTGCCTTGAACGTATCCGACGTCCCCTGAATCCCCTGAAACAGTTTGTCGAGCATATCCGTAAGCACGGACGCGTCCGCGTAGGCGAGCTTGATCATTTCGATCCCGTCAACACGCGGTTGGGCCGAAAGCGACGTAATCAACCGGGCGATCTCCTCATAGTCCTCAAGACTCGACGCGACAATCAGTGAATTGCTGCGCGCATCGACGGCGACCACCGGTGGGTCCTCGGGAAGCTCAGCCTCCCGACGCAAGTCACCCTTGCGTTTCCAAAGATCCTCGATCTTTGTCTTCATGTCCTCAGCCGAGAGCATGCCGCAGGCAATAATCCGCACCAGCTCGAAAGACTGCGCGGGCTTGGTATCGAGCTGCTGAACGATCGAACGGATTTCCGCCATGTTTTCTTCCGACGCGGAAACGATGAGCGTATTCGTACGGATGTCGACGCTGAGAAACACGCGCTGGCGTTCCAGCGACGCCTTGTTCGCCCCGGTCGCCTGTGCGGCCTCGATGCGCTTGGAAAACAGATCGTCCAGCACCTTGCTGATCCGTGTCACATCCGAGAATTCGAGCGGGACCAGCCGAAGGGGAAACTTCAACCCGCTGGCCGGGCGATCGATCTCGTCGATAATCATTCGCGCCAAAACGAGCTGCTCCTCGCGACCCGTCACAAACACCGTATTGGTCCGCACATCCGACGCCAGACCGATGTTGTAGACGATCGCTTTGCCGATCGCGCCCGGCGGGACCCCACCCTGTCCCGAACCGTCGGGATCTTCGGGGAGCTTCTTGCCTTCGTCGAACATCGTTTTCATCGTGTCGACCACCGATTCGGCGTCGGCGAAACGCAGCGGGAAAATCTTAAGCGAGACATTCTCGGCCATCGGCACGCCGTCGAGCAGGCGAACCAGTTCACCCATCGGAGCCACGTTCTCCGCGACCGTCGCCACGATCAAACTGTTCGTACCGTCGTCGGCGATGATCTTAGTAGGTTTTTGAAGATCGATGGGCGGCAACTCCACCACCTCACCCGAAGGAAGCGACCGGCTGATGATAAGCCGCTGAATCAACTCCTCGGCGGCTTTCCGGTCTCCCGAACGGTCCGACGCCAGCAGGTCCGTGATCACAGCCGTCAACTCGCTCGCCTTGGAATGCAGCAGCGGATACACCGTCAACTTGGTCTCACCCCAGCCCTTGACCGGTTCGACGTCGATCGAATTGATCAGACTCTGCAACCGTTCGCGCTCCGACTCCGGCGCAATCACCATAATGGTATTGTTGGCGTTGTTCGGAATGACCTGAATCTCCGCCTGCGCACCGGACGCGCCTTGTCGCTGCCGTATCTTCTGGAGCACGTCCTTGAGTTGATCCGCCACCTCGCTCGCCCGGCGATACTTGAGCTGAAAAACCAGGTGCTCGATCGACCCCAGCGGATCCTCCAGGTTGTCTACCTGATGAATGATGCCGACGATCACATCGATGTATTTCGGTAGCGCCGAAACCAGCAGGAGATTGGAGGAAACCGCCGTAATCGACGGATCATCTTCAGCCGGTTGATTCGGCTCGTGAAAAATACTCGGAAGGTCGGCGTTCAGCGTCTGCGCAATCTCTTTCGCATCGCGCTTGAAAACCGTCACAATCTCCACCCGCTTGCGTTCCTTCACCGTGTCGATCATGCGAATGAGCATTTCGAGCTTGTCAACGGCGTCTTTGGGCCCTTGCAGAATCACCTGACCACCCACGACTTCGATGTCGACCTCCGCACCGATCAAGCTGTTGAACATGGCCGGGTCCAGCCCGTGAAGCATGTCCCGTAGTTGTTCCCGCCTGGCCAAATCGGACGCGGTGGACTCTTTCTCGTCGCCCTGCGTAGTCTCTTTGGTCTGCGCGTCGTCCTTGGGCTCCGACCCGTCCTGCTGCGCAACCGCCCTCATCCCCGGCGCGAGCACGCAGAACGCCGTCACCGCAAGTGACGCCCACCGTACGCCCCATCCACTGCGCGAGCTCCGCGACAGGGTACGCGTCATCGCATACGCCCGCTCGATGGCTCCGCCGGACCGAGAACCGCCCGAAGTCGTTCGTTGTTTCATAATTTCTTCATGTCCCTGATCGTGACCCGGGCTCCATCCCGTACATCGGTTCGACCGCCGGTCACGCTATGCCCTCGCCGCACCTCATCCCCTCACCGCACGCCCTCTGTCCGCCCGCGCCCGCCCGAAGCATCCAAGCGCCGCGATTAACGATTGGCGCCTGCGCTCAACGACGCGGGCGACGCTGATTGCCCGGGCGATTCGGACGCTTTGTCGAACTCCTCGACGCCCCGCTTCGCCGCGAGCCGGACCCCGACGCCCCTTCGCCGCCCGTCAACTGCTGAATCAATCGCTCGATCTCGTCGACTTCGACGTTCTTTACGCTGATGATCCGCGTCTCGCGCCCACCGGACGGACCCATCTTCTCCATCGTGCGGGCGAGCTCCTCCGCTTGACCAAAGAGCGTGGGCGTCCCCGCAATAATCAACGAATTCGTCCGCGAATCGGGCGTCACCGAGATACTGCCCGGTTTGCCCTTGCCACCGCCCGCCCGCTGATTCGACTCGGCCACCTTGTTCACGCTCGCCTCAACCTTCTCAGCCAGATCGCGAATGTTGATCCCCTGTTGAAGCTGCACGACCCGAATGCCCGGAACCGCGGGATAATCCGGTGTGTCGATCTTGGCAATCATGCCCTCGATCCAGGCCATGTCGGTCTGACTCGCGCGAACAACCACCGCATTCAGCGGCTCATTCGAGGCAAGAATCGGCGCCGGTTGACCGCCGCGACCGCGTTTGTCCTTGCCGATCATTTCCTGGAGCGTCGGCAACACATTCGCCACCTTGGCGTGCTTTAGCGTGATGATCTGCGGAACCGAACCCTTCTCGCCCGCGGCGTCGAGTTGCTTGACCGTGGCTTCGAGGTTCGCCACCTGCTCTTTCCCACCGCTGATAACGAGGGAGTTCGTTTGCGCGAGCGCGCTCACGCGAACTCCGCCCACAAGTTCCTGCCCACCGCGTCCGCCGCCACCGCTCGGCTTCTTCAACGTTTCCTGCAGCGCTTTGTTCATCTCGCTCGCATCGCTGTACAGCAGCGATACGACGCGGACCTCGCCCGCGGCGGCATCCTCGCTGTCCAACTGATGAATCACCGACTCGATCTCGGCGAACTTGTCCTTACTGCACTTGATCAAGAGACTCGGCGAACCCTGCACCGACGAAATCGAAATCGCAGGCGAACCGCCCGCCGCGCCCGATCTTCCTTTCCCGCCGCCCGCACCGGTAACGAAAATGTCCGTCAGTGTCTTGGCCACGGCGCTCGCATCGGCGGTCAGGAGCGTAACCACATGTACCTCGCGCTGCTCGGCGGCGGAGGGCGTATCGATCTTGCGCAGGTTCTCCTCCAGAAAACCGAACACCTGCGGACCACCAAGAACCACGAGCGCATTCGCCGCTTCGTTGACCTCAACACTGAACGGCTCCATGTCCTTGGCAGCCGGTCCGAGCTGTTTCATATAGCCCCCGACAAGTTGCGTCATGGTGGCATGAACGTCCCGCGCGTTGGCGTACCGAAGCGGATAGATGCGAAAATCAAACCCCAATCCCCCCGGCACGTCGAGCGTCTTGACCAGCGATTGGACCTCGTCGAAAAATGCCTGATCCGAGCGAACGAACAGTTGATGACCCGGATCGTTGGCCGTCACGCTGAATTGCACCGCCGGCGCCGCGCCCCGACGACCACCGCCACCGCCGCGCCCGGAGTCATAAGCGGATTCGATAGCCTCAGCGACACGACTCGGCGTGGCGTGTTCGAGCGTTATGATTCTCAGCTTCGAGGTCTGTTTGGCGCTCTCTTCGAGTTTCCTTACCGCGTCGACGATCGCGGTATTCAGCGTCTTGGGCGCGCGATACAACACGATGCGCCCGCCCTCTTCGCCGATAAACTTCGTACCGGTGGTAGCGCCGCTCGCCTTGTTGCCACCACCGCGACGCCCCTTCGCGCCGCCGCCGCCGCTTTCGCCGAACATTTCCGTAAGCGTATCAGCAACCGCTTTGGCATCGGCGTGATCGAGTGTAATGTCCGACCACTGATCCTGAACGCCGCTGACATCCAACCGGGCGATCAGATCGGCGACTTCATCGAGTGTCTCGGGCGGTGCCTGCACGGTGACCATGTTCAAACGAGGATAGGCAATGAGCGTCGGCGAGTTGAGATCGTCTCCGGTCGAGACCGCGCCGCCGCCGCCGCCCTTGTTCGCCATCCGCTTCCCGCTGCCGGACCGCGACCGCGTGCTTCGACCGGATTCGGCATAATAGCTCGCAATGTAATCGACCACCTCATCGACGGACGCATGGGTCAGTTCGAAGTACCGCGTTTCCCGCGACGGAATGTCTTCGTTTTCCAGCTTCTTGATCAACGAGCCGACAAAGTCGAGCGCAGCCGGCGGCGCCATCACCACGATCGAATTCGCCGCGTCATTGCTCGACAGCGTAATGTCTCCGGGATCAACACCCAGCATGCCGGTACCCGTGGCCACTTCCTGCAGGATCGTTCGGGGCAGATGATCCCCCGGCGCCGTAGACGGCGCAGCTTGGGCGACCCCACGACCACGGCGCGGTCTCTGCGCTTTTGGCCTCCGCGCTCCCCCCCCTGATTTGCCATCCAGTCCGAGTAGCTTAGTCAACGTCTCCACAACGTCAGCAGCGTTGAGTTTTTCGAGATGAAAAATACGCAGCTCGGCGTCGAACGGTTTGGGCTGATCGATCTTGGCCAGCAATTCGAGAATGGCTGGATACTGACTGGTGTCGGCTCGAAAAATAAGCGTGCGGTCACGCGGGTTCGGATACACCCGCACCGAAGTCGGCGGAAGCTGCGGCATTTGAATCGACTGTTGTTGCGCCTGCTGCTGACCGGGTCGCCCTGGCTGATTCGGCTGACCCTTTCCGCCCTGTTGCTGCTGTTGCTGGCGCTGCCGGGCCTGCTGCTGCTGTTGCTGCTGCTGCTGACGGGCACGCTGCTGTTGCAACATGCGCTGTTGCTGCTGAACCATACTCCGCTGCTGCTTGGTCGCGTTGAACATCTCCTCGATGATGTCCTGCGCGGTAAACACATCGATATAGCGCACGCGGTAGATACGGATGTCCGGCTTGGCGGGGAAGTCCTTTATCTCCTCCTCAAGATCGTCCATCCAATCCTTCACGTCATCCACCAGCACCTTAGGCCCTTTGACCACAAAAACCCCTTTGTTTTTGTCGTAAAGGATTTGCAATTTTTGCTTGTCGGGCGGGAGGCGAACGCCCTCGGAACGCTTGCCGTCACGACCGGCTGCCTCCTGCGTTTTACCCGCCTGTTTGCCACCTGACTGCTGCTGGAGTTGCGACCGAACCATTTGACGAATCAACTCGTCCTGATCCGCCGGTGCGGCCTTGGGTGGGTTCAACTCTTTAACCGGCTTGAGATCGGCATCGTCCGGGTTACGCCGTCGTTTGTTGTCCTGCTGCGTCAGGACCGTCAACACCGCGTGACTCATGAGCCGCCCCAGCGGTCCCGTCGGCAGCACGGCGGAACTCCGGCGATCCTTGGGTTTCATCGGCGCAATCTCTTCGATGTCGAATTTGACCGGCTCTTCCGATATGTCGATCAGCTCGATCTGCACTTCCGGGTGGTTCATCTTGAGCCACAGCGCCGTTTCCTGCGCGTTCAACCCTTCCGGCGGGGTCCATGATTTGGTCTTCGATTCGAGATCGCGCTTCGGAAGTCTGTCTACATAGGTCGCAATGAGCCCCCTCAACTCCTCGAACCGACCTTCGTCGGGATACTCCACGATGATCGTGTTGTCGCCGAAAAAAGCGCTGCGTACCTTGGGTCGCTGGTCCGACCGGAACAACTCGTCGAACACGGAATCGGCGTCCCACACCGCGTCGATCGGGTCGGCGTATTGGAGCTCGTAGGCGAAACTCGGAATCTGCTGATCGCTCGCGCTGAGCGGCCCTTGAATCTCCGGGTCTTCGTCAATCTGCTTAATGAGCGACTCGATACGGGCCATCTTCGACTCGGTCGTCGCTACGAGCATGGTCTTGTCAATCAGGTCCGCCTGAATGAACAGATCCTGCCCCGTCCACGTCTTGCTCGTCTCCCACGTGTCGGGCTCCGATTCCTCAAAAGCACCTACCTGACCCGGCGCACGCCGGCGCGGAACGGGCACCCGCGGCTGATTCCGTCCCCCGGGTTGCTGCGGTTCCACCATGTGGAGAATCAACTCAACAAGGCTCTTGATATTCGCCGTCTTGATCTCAAATACTTTAACGATCTGCCCGGCGCTCGACATGGCGTCAAGGTCGTTGATCCAAAGAACCGCGTCGTCCACGTCGGTCTTGGTGCCGCGCAGCACGACCGCCCCACCGGCGGGCGCTTCGGTGATGGTGAGCGGCATCGGCACATCCGCCGCCGCCTGAGCACCCTGTGCCGTCTTGCGCGCCCGATCGCGGCGGACGCTCGCCCCGATCATCTCCTTAACCGCCTTGACCATAAGCGCGGGCTCGGCGTTATTGAGCGCCACCGTCTTGAAGACGATCTCGTCCTTGTCCACGGGCGTATCGAACTGCTTGATAAGCCCCAGCGCCAGATCGATCACCGATCGCTGCGCCGCGATCACAATCCGCTTGTTCTTAACGTCGGCTGCGAGGTGATACTTGTCGTTGCCGACGCTGCCCGGGACACGTCCCGGACGGCGTTTCCCCCCTGCACTGGCGGTCTGTCCCCCGGCCCGCGTGGTTTCGATGGCACCGGTCTCGACCAACCGGCGTATTTGCATGTCGAGCAACGGACTGACGAGATCTATAACCTTCGCCGGGTCGGCGTATTCAAGATTCGCGAACGCCACCTCTATCAACGGCGCGTCAGCCGCGGAACGGAACAGGTCGATGACCTTTTCGATATCTGCGAACATCGACGGCTCGGCGATCACGATCAGCTTGCCGGACGGCGGGTACGGCACGAAACGAGGCCCATTTTTCCCCGCCTCCGCCGCCGCAGTTCGAGTGCCGACGGGTCGCGCGCGACCCCGCGCGCCGCTTATGACGTTTTTGACCGTCTCGGAAAGCGAAATGATATCCGTGCTCGGCGGAAAATCACCGTACACCCTCATCTCCGTGGCGGTTTCCTCCACATCAAACTGAGCCACCAGCGCCGCCACCTCGTCGAGCACCTCGGGGGCGGCCCGGACAATCAGCTTGTTGTCCAATTCAACGATCGTCATCATCGCATTCTGCGTCGACGCACCGGTCGGTCCCGTAACACCCTTCGCGCCGACCGGGCGTCGGCGCACGCGTGACGGCCCGCTCGAGGGCGACGCGGTCATCAACGCGTCAATAGCCTGATGGATCTTGGCGGGGTCTTTATGTTTGATCTCGAAGATGCGCTGCTCGATCGACACCGGCTTGTCGATCTCGGCGAGAAACGCCCGGACCTGTTCGAGCTCCGTTTCGCTGGCGTCGATCACAAGAATCGCCCCATCCGACGGCGCCACGCGCATACCGCCGGCCGGACCCGGCGTCTGCGGAATCAGCGCGTTAAGCCGCTCGACGGCTGCGTCCGGCTCGATGTTGGCCAGCTCCAGCCGAACAAAAGGCTGTCTCGGATCAACCGAATCCTCCAACTGCTCAATCAGTGGTTCGTAATCCTTCCAATCCTTCTCCGTGCAGAGAACGAGCAAACGCATCTCAGCGTCGTCAGCGGTAAACTTGGACGCCACGGGCAGTCCCTTCCGCGCCCTGCGCACCCCGCCCGTCCGACCCACCCCGCGTTTCTGACCCGCGCCGGCGGACTGGGGCTGGGGAATCGCGTTGTCGTACTCACGCAAAATGTTCGCAACAAAACTCGGCAGGCGGTTCTTTAGCGCATACACGTGCAGAACCACAGGCTCCGACGGCACGTCCACCGCCTTGATGATCGAGCGAACGTCCTCAAGCGCCGTCTCCGATCCCGTGAAATAGATCGCACCGCCCGACGGATCGGGTATCACCTGCGGCATGTCCGGGGATTGTTGTTTCGGTCCGCCTCCCCCGGCGAGCACGGTCATGATCGTATTGGTCACATCGTTCGGGTCTGCGTACGAAAGCTCAATCCGCAACCGTTTATGGGATTCCACGTCGAACAGTGCGATGAGCGCCCGAACGTGATCAAGCTCTTCCTCCGACGCCGCCATCACCACAATGGCGTTGATGGACGGGTGGGGCAACATCGTAATCGAATTGGCCTTGACGGGACCGGCACCGCCCTGCACCTTCCGGCGCGGTCGGCGCGGCGTTGACGGCGTCGGCACAGCGTGTGCCCCGGGGGTTGTTGACTGTGCGGTAAGAATCTGCTGCAACGTCGTCACAAGCTGATCGGCCCGGGCGTGCTTGAGCGGAATAACCTGCGGTGACATCTCGGAATTGGGGGAGGCCACGTCAATGATCGGCAACAACAACCGGATCTCGTCGATCTTGTCCTGCATCGCCCGAACGAGAATGTAGCCCTGCATGTCCTCGGGAATGAGCACCACCGCAGGGGCCGGCACGTTATCCAGCACGCTCGGTTCAATCCCCCCTCCACGTCGCGCAACGTTGCGCGAACGCGGCTGATTCGCCACCTGATCCAACTCCGTGAGCTGGCGGAGCTTATCAAGCGCCTCGCTCGGCAGCAGGTGTTCCACCGTAATCTTCGCCGTGGTTCGCGGATCGCGCCGGCTACCCAACACAAAAATGTCAATCAGCGACATGTATTTTTCGATATCTTTGCTTAACCCGAAAATCGTAACCGCGTTGCGCTCTTGAAGCGGGGTCACGCGCATGTAGTCGGGCATGAAATCGCGCACCTCGCTCAAATCCGACACGGACCCCGCCTTGGGGGTATAGATGACCAGAACCAACTCGTCGTCCGGCAGATGAGCAGCCCGAAACTCCTCGAGACTCTTAAACATGCGCTCCACCGGCAGCACGCGATAAAAGTCAGCCACGCGCACCACCGCCAGATGAGATTCCCGTCGCTCCAGCCAGTAGGGATCGTGCGGCTTGTAGTTGAACAGCAACATGCGAATGCGGCTCAGTGCTTCCTTAAACCCGACCTCCTCAGTGGTAACAAAACTGACCTTCCCGTCGCGCGGCGCTTCGCCGATCACGCCGAGCCCCGTCTGCCGGGCGAACCCTTCCACAAGCTGCTCGTAGGTTCCGTTCTTGATGCTGAAGCGATAAGTGCGTGCCTCGGGAGGAACCCCGTCGCCCGCCGGCTCAATGTCAATCGTGGTTCCACCGCTGCTGCCAGGCGCTGTGGGTTTCGCTGGCTTCGCCCCCGGCGCCACGCCGCGCCGACGCTGCGGTACCGCGGGCCTCGTCCGCTGACGCGGATCACGGCCCGCCGGGGGTTTGGTTCCCGGTTTCTCCTGATCCTTCGTCGCCGCTTTCTTGAGCAGCTCGTCGATGCGCTTCTGCAGCTCGGGATCAATCTGCGCCCCGCCGCTCTTCTCAGATTGTTGGGCCTTTTCTATCGCGGCGGAAAGCTCATCCTGCTTACCCGTTTTCGACCCGGCTTTTTTTCCGCGAGGCTTTCGCGCTGCGCGCTT
>CAZWWW010000043.1:0-11799 GCA_964637715.1 uncultured Phycisphaeraceae bacterium
GCGGGCAGTGTGATGCACGCCATGGGCGGCGTGATTGATGTGCGTCATTTTTCCGGGTTGCGGCGTGTGCTACCGTGGACGTTTCGCACGTTTTTGATCGGGTCGCTCGCCCTGGCCGGGTTCCCGCTGTTCAGCGGATTCTTCAGTAAGGACGAGATCATTCACCATGCGCTGGTCGTTCATCCGGTGCTCGGGGTGATGGGTCTGGTCACGGCGCTGCTGACGGCCTTTTATACATTCCGCATGGTGTTTCTCGCGTTTTTCGGGGAAGAGCGCATTCCCGAGGGTGTGCACGCCCACGAATCCGGTTCGTGGATGCTTCTGCCCTTGCTCCTGCTCAGCGTTGGTGCGGTGGCTGCGGGTTATCTGGGGACGGATTTGTTCGGCAAACCGTTCCATCATTTTCTCGCACCGGTATTCGAGCAGACGTTCGTAGCGAACCATCCGCTCCACGGTGCCGCGCTCATCCACGAAGCGGCCACGGGATTCTGGGCTGAGTACGGTTTAATGATTCTTTCGGGCGGGCTCGCGATTCTGGGGATCCTGGCTGCTTATGTGTTGTACGTCTCGCAGCCTTGGCTCGCCGGGTTGAGCAAGGCGACGGTTCCGCGATTGTACCGGGCGCTGTGGAACAAGTGGTACGTTGACGAAGCGTACGACGCCGTGCTTGTCAGACCGCTCAAGACATGTGGTCGGGTGGCTGTCGCGCTCGACGATTATCTTATCGACGGGTTACTCTGGATCATCACGGCCGTGCCCCGCGCGCTGGGTTATCTCGTGCGTGTGCCTCAGTCGGGTTTGTTGCAGGGCTATGGTTTAACGATGATCCTCGGCGTAGCGCTGATTATGTTGTTGGTTTTCTGGGTATAAACAAACCCCGAGGCGCGGGCTGTTGTCTGTGCGAATTGAATCGTCGCTGCCGGGCGGCGCGTGCTAACGGTCGTTGTCATGGAAAGCTGGTTACTGACATTCATCATCTTCCTGCCCGCGCTGGGTGCGTTCAGTATGATGATCCCGATGCGCGAGGACCAGCGCGGTGTGCGGAACTATGCCCTGCTCTGTTCGCTGCTCACATTGATGGCTACCGGGTGGGCGGTCTATCGCTATTACGATTTCGCCGTCGACAACGCAGGACAGCAGCCGAGCTTCATGCTCACCCACCACGTCCCGTGGATCGTTTCCGATCAGGTGATCACGACGCCCAGCGGCGATACGCAACCGCTGTTGGACATCAGCTACCGCGTCGGGGTCGACGGTATCAGTCTCTGGTTGCTGGTTCTTACGGCGTTGCTCATGCCGCTGGCGGTGTGGTCGAGTTTTTCAGCCATTCGCGAGCGCGTGCGGGAATACTACTGCTTGCTGCTGCTGCTGGAGACGGGTTTGCTCGGCGTCTTCTGCGCGATGGACCTGTTGGTCTTCTACGTGTTCTTCGAGTTCACATTGATACCGCTGTTTTTTCTGATCGCGATTTGGGGCGGGTCCGAGCGGCGGCGGGCGGCTAACAAGTTCTTCATTTATACGCTCGCGGGCAGCGTGCTGACGTTCTCCGGCATTATCTACCTGGCGTACGACAGTTTTTCAAGACTCGGCTACGTAACGCTCGACCTGCAGCAGCTCGCAGCGCTCGGGCGATCCGGGGCGCTCCATCCGAACGTTCAGTGGTGGTTGTTCCTGGCGTTCGCCGCCGGATTCGCCATCAAGGTGCCGCTGTTCCCCGTGCATACCTGGCTGCCCCTTGCCCACACCGAGGCACCGACAGCCGGTAGCGTCATCCTCGCGGGCGTGTTGCTGAAACTGGGCACTTACGGTTTTTGCCGCTTAAGCATTCCGATCCTTCCGGACGCATCGTTCGCGCTGGCTCCGTTTGTAGCGACCTTGGCGATCATCGGCATCATCTACGCCGCGCTGGCGGCCTGGGTCCAGCGAGACGTCAAGAAACTGGTGGCGTATTCGTCTGTGTCGCACCTCGGTTTTTGTATGTTGGGGTTGTTCAGTTTAAAAGTGGCGGGTGTCACCGGCGGCGTGTTGTATATGATCAACCACGGTCTTTCGACGGCGGCGTTGTTCCTGCTCGTCGGGTTCATCTATGAACGCTATCACACGCGCGACATTCACGAAATCGGCGGGCTGGCGCGACGCATGCCGTGGCTCGCGTTTTTCCTTGTGTTTTTCACCTTGTGCAGTATCGGGCTACCGGGGTTGAACGGATTCGTCAGTGAGTTTCTCGTCCTGCTCGGCACGGCTACGTCCCGTAGCGTGGCGGACGGTCTCGCGCCGGGACCACTGGGCTATGCATTCGTGATTCCGGCTGCCCTGGGCATCATATTGGGTGCGGTGTACATGCTGTGGATGTGCCAGCGGGTGTTGTTCGGTCCGCTCAAGGAACCGCCGCACACGCCCGATACGTCGCGCGGCCTGACGCACGACCTGAACCGGCGCGAGATCGGTATTCTTGTACCGATCGCCGTTTGCTGCGTCCTGCTCGGCGTCTATCCCAAACCGCTGCTCAATAGTTTCGATATCGCCATTCGGCACAACATCCTGCCGGCTGCCGCCGGGTTCACGAGAAGTAATCTGGATAGGGACACGGTAGCCGACGAGATGTTCAGTTCGCCGAAACATTACGATGAGCAGAGAGCCGCGCAGCGTCCGGGGTCGGCGACGATCGACGGCGTTTCTCGAAACACGCGAGCCGTTCGGTCGGACCGCGGCGTTGCGTTGCGTTGGTTGCCCGTTGAATCGACCTCTGTCGATTGGTCGATGGGAAATATGTTCGCGCGGAATCGTGACCGCCCAACCGGAGCGATCATTCGATGACGATAGGCGACATCATTACCGCCCTTGCGCCGGAGTTCATCCTTCTTGCGGCTGCCATGGTCGCCTTGCTGGCGGGTGTGTTGCGGGCCGGTCGCGTCAGCCGGGTAGTCGCCCCGCTTACGTTCCTGGCGGTGGTCGGCGCGCTGGTCGTTTCAGTGCGTCAAGGCCATCCTGATACCACGGCTGTTACGGGCATCGGTCTGTTACTTACCCCGCTGACGTTTTACACGCGGTGCGTTGCGCTCGGCGTGGGTTCGTTGATCGTGCTCGTTAACTGGCACCAACCCATAGCGCGCGAGCGCGGCGAATACATGGCCATGATCCTCCTATCGCTGCTCGGCGTGCTGTTGACGGCTTCGGCGAACGATCTGATCGTTTTGTTCCTGGCGATCGAGCTGGTGAGCGTGCCCACCTACGTGCTGATCGCGCTAAGCCGCGACGATCAACGTTCTTCCGAAGCGACCGTGAAGTACTTTTTCCTCGGGGCGCTCTCGGCGGCGATTCTCGCGTATGGATTGAGCTTTCTGTACGGCGCTTCCGGCACAACGGCCATGTACACGATCAGCGACAGCGTGGCGGTCTCCAACCTGCCTTCGTCGCAATCGCTGGGTCCGATCGGTCTTGTCGGTTTGCTGCTCGTGTTTGCCGGGTTGCTGTTCAAGATCGCTGCGGCGCCGTTTCACGTGTATGCGGCGGATGTGTATGAAGGAGCGGCTTCGCCGGTCACCGGGTTGCTCGGGTTCGTACCGAAGTTCGCCGGGTTTCTCGCGCTGATTAAAGTGTTCGCAGCCTGTGACTGGGCGTTACCCCCTGCGTTGATGTGGATGATCTGGGTGGTGGCGGTGGCGACGATGACCATCGGCAACACGCTGGCCCTTCTGCAAAAGAACACCAAGCGCATCCTGGCCTATTCCAGTGTCTCGCATACCGGCTATATGCTGATCGGTCTGTTGGTCGGACCTGTCGCCGGCGCGGGCCCGCTGCACAACGGCATCACGGCGTTGTTGTTTTACATGGCCGTCTATGGGGTGATGAATCTCGGGGCGTTTGCGTTTCTCGGGGCGTTCAAGATCGGCGGTCGAGACGTTGAAACGCTCGACGATCTCAGCGGGATGGCCACGCACGTTCCCGCCGCCGCACTGGGGCTGGCGGTCTGTGTGTTTAGCCTGATGGGTTTTCCGCCGACGGCGGGGCTCATGGGCAAGATGTACCTCTTGAGCGGCGCGTTCTCGATCGGCGAAGGGCATGTTTTTGCGGGTCCGCTGTTCGCACTGGTTATCATCGCGGTGCTCAACAGCGCCGTGGGGGCTGTCTATTACCTGCGCATCGTATACGCGACCTACGTCGTCAAGTCGGTCGAGGCACCGAAGGCGTGCGGCGGCGCACCGATTCGCCTCGGGCTTGCCGTGTGCGCGCTGGCGATGCTCGGGTTTTTTGCCTGGCCTGGGGGTCTTGTCCGCCGTGCGCGTAGCGCCGCCGTGATGCTGAGCCCGAGTCTACAGATAACGGATGTAAGGCCGACTAAACCGCAAGACGCGGAACCCGGCTTCCGCGATGCGGACGTCAACTCTGGTGCGCCGGGTGCTACGGCCGTCACCGCGGCGGATCATACGCGAAGCGCAGTGGAAAGTGCGCTACCAACCTCCTCTCAGTAGTTTGGTGTCATGAAGACGGCACTCACTCGTGAGCAACTCCGCCGGATCGATCAACGCGCGGTCGAGCGATATGGTATTCCCGGTCTCATCCTGATGGAGAACGCGGGTCGCAGTGCCGCGGAGTTGATCCACGGATACTATGACGCCAACGCCGGGGTTGCGGTCTTTTGCGGCCGGGGCAACAACGGTGGAGATGGGTGTGTCATTGCGCGGCATCTGCACAACCGCGACGTACACGTGCATGTCGTGGTCACCGCAAACGAGTCCGCGATGACACCGGACATGCGCACCAACTTTTCGATCGTCCGCGCGATGAACCTTGACGTTGAGCGTGCGTGCGATGCGGAAGGGCGTCGGGCCGCGCTTGACAGACTGAACGATACGATCGTCGTGGTCGACGCCCTGTTGGGAACGGGTTTCCACGGAGACATCCGCCCGCCCCTCGCCGAGCTGACGAGCGGTATCAACCAGTGTCCGCACCGCGCGGTCGTGGCCATCGACGTACCCTCGGGGTTGGACTGCGACACGGGCCACGCGTCACCGGCAACGATCCGCGCAGACCGCACGATCACCTTCGTAGCCGTCAAGAAGGGGTTCACCCGACCCGAAGCGAAGGCGTATGTCGGCGAGGTGGACGTCGCTTCGATCGGCGCCCCGCGCGAGTTGATCGAATCGATCGCGCGCGACTAGTACTCTGACACACGTGATTCGATGGGTGGCATGGGCAAGCAGCAGCTTGCCCGTGTTGTTCCGGGGACAGTCACGGGCAAACAAGTTTGCCGATGCCACCCCGCGATACTCTTCAATTGAGCTGTGTCAGGGTACTAGAGCAAGCTCTATCATTGTGTAGCGGTTGAATCTCTGTTTCATCCGGTACCACGACTCGATTCGGCGATTCAGGATCACAAAGAATGCCGTGAGTCACCTGCAACGGCCGAAACACCGGGAATCAAGACCAGGTCCGGGGACTTACCCGTCCATATTCTCGATCTGAATACCGCCGTTATAGCTGCTTATCGTCAGCGATCCGTCGCCGTCGCCGACGCGACCATGCAGCGCGTGGCGATTGACGGTGCTTTCTTCGAGAGGGACGGCACAACTGATTGTCCCATGATTTGTTGCAGCCTGCACGACCGTTGACGCCTGAGCCCCCATGGTCACGCGGATGCGCCCGTTGTGGGTGACGATACGACCGTCGAGCCCGCGGCATCCGGTTACGTCGGCTGCGATACGCCCGTTGTGGGTTACGAGCGTGATGTCCCGTCCGGCAAACGTCGCATCGATTTTCCCGTTGTGCGTTAACGCGCGAAGTTGATCCCCGGTCGTTTGGACGCTGACCGAACCATTGTGCGTCACCACATCCACCCTACCGGACAGGGATGTTGTGGTGATGTGCCCGTTGTGCGAACGCACCTTCACGTCGCAGCGTTGCGGCGCATGAACGTCGAAGCGTACGGACGCGTGCCACGAACGATGCCGCAGTACGCGCCACCGCCAGCCAATATGCGCGATCCCCTCCGCATCGTTGTCCACGAAGACCTCTACGGCATCCAGGGCTTCGCGTGCGCCATCTAAAGTAAAGGCACCTGTTCTGATCCTATAGTCAACGAATGACTCCGTATCACCGGCGGAAGCGCCCTCAACATTGACGGCTCCGTTATGCGTTCGGATATCCACCCCGCTGAGGTGCGACCCATCCAACGAAATACGCTGTGTCTCGCCATCCACCCACACACGAGCACAGCCCCCGTTCCAGGGGTCAAGGTCGGCGATGATGATGCAGCCCGATGCCGGCAACAGAGCCGGCACCAACAAGAACGACGTACGAATAGCAAACCGTCTCATGGAAGGATCCTCCAAAAAAAACACTGCCTTGCAGACGCTTCTTTGTAGCGCACAGCAAGGGAAGGTACAGCTACTCACCCTCTGCACCCCCCCCCTTGTGAAGGGGGATGCCCGGAAGCGTCCGCTACACGAAAACCGACTGTGCGGTGGAACGCGAGATACTTCAGACCGAGGTCCTAGAGCAAGCTCTATTCATGTGCAGCGGTCGAATCACCTTTTCATCCGGCCAATCGACTCGATACGGCGATACACAATAACCAGCAACGCAGTAGACAGTGGTCTTCCTCGCCGGTTAGTCGATATTCCTGACGTTTGCCCGGTGCGGACATTTTCTTGCATGTGACTACGCTCAAGATAGAGCAAGCTCTCTTTTTGTGTAGCGGTCGAATCACGTGTGTCAGAGTACTAGTGCTTTGTCACACCTTGTTTTTGGGGTGGTATGGGCAGGCAGCAGCTTGCCCGTGTTGTTCCGGGGACAGTCACGGGCAAACAAGTCTGCCCATGCCACCCCGCGATACTCATCAATTGAGCTGTGTCGGGGTCCTAGATCCGGTTACAGGCCGGATCAGCGCCCGCTAATCTACCCGCCGCGGTTTGACTTTGGCCTGTTCAGCGGCGATAACTTTATAGCGGGAATTAGAAAAGAGACGCGATCGGTCTGCCCGGCAGGCGCCGTCAGCCAGTCGGCACCGCGTTGGCGGACCGATAATCAGCCACCAAACTCGCGCCGTAACAAAGACAAAAGAGGGGAAGCAGCCACACACAGATGGGTTCGCTCAGATGTCGAGCGGATCGACGCTGCCTCGGAGCGATCAATGCCCAAGTTCTTCAACAAAGACCTCGCGGACCTGACGCACCAGTTGACGCTGTCTCCGCGCCGTCTGCGGGTTGAGCAACTGCGCGGGGTCGAAACGCTGCTGGCGACCATCGAACCTGAGCGGGCGTACCCCTATGATTTTGTTTGCTTCCATGTAACCAAATACCGCCGTCGTCGGGCGGATACGGGCGTTTCGATTCCCGGCAAAGCGCTCGTTGCGGATTTGGTCACCATGGCCGAGGTACTGAGCCGGCAATCAAAACTTACGATTCCCGAGCTTGGCGAACCGGTCTGCTCGCACCAGGAACTTGCCCAGGAACTGAGCATCAGCACCAAGACCGTTCGCCGCTGGCGGTCGCGCGGTCTTCTGGGTCTTCGTGTGGTGTGCGACGACGGTGTCAACCGCCTCATGTTTACGCGATCAACGATTAATAGATTCAAGACCCAACATAAGCATCTCGTGACCAAGGGGGCCGCTTTCCGGCAGCTCACGGACGCGGAGCGCACAGCCATCGTCGAGCGCGCCCGAGTGCTGGCAGCCGCCAAGCCCATCAAGCTGCACGCCGCCGCCCGCATCATCGCTGAAGAGACGGGCCGTGCGGTCGAAACGGTGCGGTATACGCTGCGGCGCTTCGACGACGCCAACAAGACCCGACCGATATTCGCCACCGACGGCGCACCACATCACGACAAGCGCGCGTTGGCGATGTGGACCTGTCGCGAGCGCGGCGAGTCCGTCGCGTCCATCGCTCACGCGATGGGCTGTACCGTCACCGAGGTTGAACAACAACTGCGCACGGTACAGGTGCAGCGATGGCAGCACGGACCGCTCGAATACGTCCCGCACGAATTGTTCGATGCCCCGAACGCCGACGCGATCATCCTCGATCCACCGGAGCCCGTCGCGTCCGCGCAGCCAAAGCCCCGTATTCCCAAGGATCTTCCTCCGTACCTCCAGTCGTTGTATCGAACGCCTTTGCTGACGCGCGAGCAGGAGGCTGATCTGTTCCGTCGATACAACTATCTGAAGCACAAGACCGCCGGGCTCATAGCCGCTCAGGTGCCCGAAACGGTCGGCAAGCGGGTGTTCCATGAAATCACGGCGTTGATGCAGCGCATTGAAACAACGCGGCAGCGCATCATTCAGGCGAACCTGCGTCTGGTCGTCAGCATCGCCAAACGGCACGTCGGCTTTTCGGACAGGTTCTTCGAGGTGGTCAGTGACGGCAACATGTCACTTATGCGGGCGGCGGAGAAGTTCGACTTTTCGCGCGGGTACAAGTTCAGCACCTATGCCACGTGGGCGATCATGAAAAACTACGCGCGATCGATTCCCGAGCAATACTACCGGTCGTCGCGTCTGGTTACGGGGCAGGATGTGGTGCTTGAATCCGTTCCCGATAGGGGTGAAGCCCCCGCCCTGGCCTCTGATCGTGCGCATGTTCAGGGCGCGATTGAAGCCGGGCTCGACGCACTTACCGAGCGCGAGCGCGAAGTGGTGCGCGGTCATTTCGGTTTGGGAAACAGCGCTCAGCCGGCCACCCTCGAGCAGCTCGGTCGCCGCCTCGGGGTCACAAAAGAGCGTGTCCGACAGATAGAACAAAAGGCCCTGGCGCAACTCCGAGAAGTCCTTTCGCCGTCCCTCGTCGACGCGATGTAGCCCCGCCACACTGGGGCCGTGGATGCGACCCGGCATGGGCGAACAGCTTTGTAGAGACTGCGCCATGCCCAAAACGACAACGTCTTGCACGTCCACCGCATCACCACAATCCAGACAAACAACCTATTTGCACACTCCGGTTGCCCCTAAAGTGCTGTTTGCTAGGTATGTGTCGGTTATTGGGTAATTATCACACTTTTCCGTTGATCCCGCCGAGGCGTTTTGTTATCGTGGCAGTGTCAGTTTATCGGGCGGGTTTGGTTGCCGGATTCTAAAACTGCGCCGTTTCACGTTGCGTATACGCCGAGGCAGCCGTTCCGCCCTGAGGGCCTGCGTCGCTTGCGTCTCTTGCGCCGATCAGGGGCGACGCGTTCGATCACCAGCGGAGTGGGTATCCGCGCTATTCTTGGGAGGAACGACTATGCAGACAGAGTTTAGGGTACGAAGGGGCACCGCGTTAGTCACCCTGCTGGCGAATGGACTTCTCTTTCAATCCGGAGTTCTTGGCATTCCGGTAAACTGTTGTTTGCCGGATTTGAGCTGCCAGACCGTCGACTCGCTCGATTGCGGTCCGGTTCACAACGGGACGGTGGTATCAGACTGCGCCTTCTGTCCCGGTATCGTTCCACCCGGGTTTGATTGCTGGACCACGCCCTGCGGGCAAACAAGATTTGATTTTTGCCAGATGCCAATCCCCCCCGACTTTTTTGACCCCGGTTCACTTCCGTTTGAGGGCACCGTTCATCTTGGTAGTAACACGACCGGGGACACACAGATCCAACGACTCGGCGAAATGACGCTCGATACCAACGGGGCAGTAGCACAAACGCCCATCGAGATTGTTCAGCTCGATCTCACGAGTTGTGCACCGATCACGGTCACCGGGTCGGGCGATTGGGATGTTCGCGTCGATTTGTCGGTGGCGCCTGATCCGCCGATCGGCGTCATGCGGGTAACCAGAACGCATGCGAACGGAGGCACGTTCGTTTCCGATCTTCCTGTTCAACCGCGGTTCACGTTTCTTCGTGTGGGCAGCCCTTGTCAGATGAGCCCTTTTACCTGCGATTGTGCGGCTAATCCCAACGATTGCAAAGTCTTTGATACGGGCATGATCCCGATCCCACCGGCCATGCTTGTTACCGTCGAAGACGCGCCCTGGGTGTTCGTGCCGGTAATCGCACCGGGACCGGAATGTGCCGGACCCAACTTCGCGGCGGGCATCGAAGGCAACCCGGCGAATCTTCCCGGATGCACGACATCCGAACAATGCTGCCACGACGTTGGTCACCAGGGTCCGGGGCATCTGCATGTGACCGGTCGATCGTGTGTTACCTGTGAATGCGGTGCGTGCTGCAACCCGAATGACGGATCGTGCTCGGTGGTGCTGGGGAACGGTGTCGACACAGCCGAGACCGTTTGTATGAACACGGGGGGCGAATACAAAGGCGCGGGTACAGCCTGCGGTGACGGCGACGGTGACGGCGTGCCGGATTGGTTTGAGACGAACAGTTGCTGCTCACCCAACCGTGACGTGTGCAACACAGGAACGGATCCGAACAACTCTGACTCGGACGGAGACGGTGTGGCCGATGGGGTTGAGCTGCGCCTGGGCTCGGACGCGTGTGACGCGAACTCCGTTCCCAACGTACCGGCTACGTCGGAGTGGGGTCTCGTATTGCTGGTTGCGCTGATGACTTGCGCGGCCACCCTCGTGCTCCGTCGACGAGGCCGAAATCATCCGGCGTGACGGGCGGAACCACAGAGGTGGTACGCATGCGCGGGACTTGCGCCCATGCGCCGCATGCCCCATAGCCAACGCAGTCAGTCAGTCTGGTTTTTTGCGTCGTAGTGGACGTTCGATGTAAGACCCACGTAAGGCTTTCGGGTTTGCCAATGTCGATCTGAACACACAGGTGCTGTCGCCGGGACGGACGCCCGCCGCTTCAGTCCCGGTGCAGCCCGCGTGCTCTTAGATCGAAAGGCGGTTCGGAGATCGTAAGGCGCTACGGAATCAGCAATCGCTGTCCAATTCGAATCTTGTTAGGATCGGAAATGCTCGTTCGGTTGGTTTCGTAGATGTCTCTCCACTTGCTTTGATCGCCATAATACTGGCGCGCGAGGGAGTAGAGCGTTTCCTTTTTGGCGACCGTGTGGTAGCGGGCTGAACCGGACGGCGCGGTGTCGGCATCAGGGGTTGCGGTCCAGTTCGAGACCGGCTGAGCCGCCAGGACCGGGGTGGGGTCGTGGGACGGCAACTCAAGCGGCTCATATTTTGGTTGATCGACCGCCGAATTGTAGGCATAGGGATCGTAAGCGGTCAGTGACGCCTCGCTCTTGGTCTTGTTACTCTTACACCCCGAGAGCAGGACGATGAGGGAACAAACCACAAAACATGCCGCGTTCCGTCGCATAGGTTGACCTCCTGTCAAAAAAGGTGAGCAATGAATATCGCGGACCAGCGTACTCCATCCACCGCTTTTGTCAAGATGATAATTGAAGCAACCTAGGTGAGGGTTCGCACCACGACCGGCGCGAGGATACGGGACTTCCGTTGGCGACGCCTCGCGACGGGAGGGCTTATTTAGCGTGACGAAGCCATCCGTTGCTCCGCGCCCGCGGTTCGTACAGGCTGGTTTGGGTCGAGCGAAACGGTCACCTACGCTGTCAGGACTCGTCACGCTTTTTCAATGGCCTGATCCACGTCGGCAATGAGGTCATCGATGTGCTCGATGCCGACAGAGAACCGCACCAGACCATCGGTGACGCCACGGGCTTCGCGTATTTCCCTGGGGATCGACGCGTGGGTCATAATAGCCGGGTGGCATACGAGCGACTCGACGCCGCCGAGCGACTCCGCGCACTGGAACACCTTTACGTTTTCGCAAAAACGCAGCGCCGCGTCCCGCCCGCCCGTAAACACGATCGTGACCATACCTCCGCCGCTGCTCATTTGCTTTTTCGCCACGGCGTAGTCGGGATGGTCGTCGCGAAACGGGTAGAGAACC
>CAZWWW010000044.1:0-11584 GCA_964637715.1 uncultured Phycisphaeraceae bacterium
CTACCAACGCCGCCCAACGCGAACAAACCGCAGTTTCACCACGTGGGTGGTATACTACAACCTCGGAGGCTGTTCCGCCTGCGGCTTCCATGAGCGTACCTTTGCCAAGGCTTCCAGGAGCGTACCTTTGTCAAGGCTTTTTTCGACCCATCGTTTTGATGCGTGGCAAGCGCATTCTCGGAAACGGTCTCGTGCGACCAGCCGCGACTTCGCACTCTGCAATGCACTTCTCATTTGTCTTGCACTGCTTGTCTCCTCGTCCCCCAACGCACGGCCGGTCAAGGACGGGGTCTCTGACGGACGACGTCCAAGCTTGATTCATTCGTAAAAGCCACGAATCGCTGGAAAAACAGGGCTTGGCGCAATCGCCAAAGGAGGTGATTTCGCCGAAAATGGGGTTTCTACGAGTGAATCAAAACGTGGTTGACGACTGATGCACCTCCATTCCGACATAGATCACAGCGTGCTCCTCCTTCGTCGAGATAACCAAACTCGTTAACGACACTGGGTCGATTATCCCGCCTTTGGGGGCCACGCTCATAGTCTCTCGGAACCTTGTCGGCCGTCGCTCGCCCTTACCTACCCTTGAGGCGCGAAAGTATCCTTCCGTGAGAGAGGATGTTGCGGGAAACCGCCATAGGTGCAATTCCTCCTATAGCAACAACCTGGTCGGGGTGGCCTTTGCGTACAAATCATAACGCGTGAAGGTTTGCAAGAGCATCGTCAATATCTTGTGTACCGGTTGAATTACGGTGTCAACCGGTAAAACGACTCGATTCGGCGATGCACAATTCAAAAACCGCTCTAAACCGATAGCGTGCCGCCCATGACGCTAACCGCCTGCCCGCCGATGCGCACGTCGTACCGGCCATCGTCACGTTGTTGAACGAGGGCGTGCAGTATCCCGGTTCGACCACCCGGTATACCTTGAACACAGGTCAGCCCGGCCAAACCGTCGACGACGGGCGCGCGCCCGTGCTGTACCAGATAGGCCGCGAGGGGTCCATGCACGCTGCCGGTAACCGGATCTTCATGGATACCCACCGAAGGCGCAAAGAAGCGCGATTGCAGATGCACCGACGGCGTCAGGGTGTGCAGGGTCGCGAGCGACAACCCCCACAGACTGCTTTCCCGCAGGAACACATCGAGGCGCGCGAAATCCGGTCGGGCATCGTTCAATACTATCGTATTCCGAACGAACACAAGCCCTACACCGGTCGGCGTTCGTGCCGGGCTCAGCGCGTCATCGAACGAATCGACCCCCAACCCGAGCGCCCGGGCCAACGCGCATGAATCCAATGACGCATCCGTGAGTTCCGCCGGAACAAGATCGAACCAGATCATCCGACCAGCCCCGCCCGGAATCTTTTCGACAAAGGCCGTCAACACGCCGGAGCGCGTCGCAATGCGCAGCGTGGTACCCTTCGCTACGTCCTCCGGTTCTGCAAGGAGCCCGGTTTCCACCATGACATGAACGCCGGCGATCGTCGCATGTCCGCACAAATCCATTTCGTTTGTTGGCGTAAACCAACGGAAGCGAACATCGGCAGCGCCAGCGTCGCCGCCCGGATCGACCGGTAGGATAAACGTCGTCTCGCTTAGATTGAACTCCGCCGCCAAGGATTGCATGAGTTCGTCCGTCAGTCCGGACGCGCTGGGTATAACGGCTGCGGGGTTTCCGCAAAACGGTTTCGTTGTGAAGGCGTCGACGATGAAGAACGCTCGCTGTCCGCAGGTCATGCCCGTTATTCCCGGTGGCTGGTGATTCCTGTACGTTTGGTAACGAGCGCTGTGTCACGCAGGACTCAGCGCCGGCCCTAGAGCCTTTCCCGTTTTTGTGCGCCGAGCCGCGGGCTTCAGCCCGCGCGATTCCCCCGGTCTCGATGCCGGTTCGGGGGTCCAAAAACCGGCCCATGAAAACGATAACAGCTCTAGGGGTTCACGGATTTGCACGTAGCCCGCGAACGGCCCTCCCCTACCGATCCGTTCAAGGCTGCGCCGCCGGTGTTCTTTCAAGATGGTTTGGCAAGTGTATGGCATCCGCGTTTTCTCACCGACAAAAAGGCCGGCCCTCAACCGACCTTTCGCACCGTTTCAACAAGATTCCGCGGCAACGGCGCTCGCGCGGGCTCAGCGGATGCGGGCCACGGAGACGGGGGATTGAATCGTCAGCGGATAAGCCTGCTCCGCCGCACGACCGGCGTGCAGGTCTTCGATACCCACCTTGAGCGTGTAGGCGCCGGCGGGCAGCGTTGGCGGAAACGTGACACGCTGGGCGATGAAGAAATCACGGCGGCGGCGGCGGCACAGGTCCACGATTTCAGGCTCCTCTTTGAGCCAGACCGACGCGCCCGACGTGTCGAACAATTCAAGCCTGGTCGTCAACCGTGTTTCGAATTGCCCGGCGCCGGTGACTTCGGCGTGCAGGTTCTCGATCTCGGAATAGATGATCGCCTGAATATCCCGCCCGGAGATGAGCGTATCCGGCTGCATTTCCTCGTACACGCCGAACGTGACAACCCGTTGGCATAACGCCACCGTCGTCACCACGGGGTCGGATCGGTCCGCCAGCGCCTGCCGCAGACTTTCGGCGCGGGCAAGCGCCGTTTCGCCACGGGCGATTGGATCCGCAACCACCTCACGCACCGCCTGCACCGTTTCGAGCAACGATCCGAGAAGCGACCGCGTTTCGTCGGTCAGCGTGGACCCCAACTCCACCCGGGTTACGTCACGACCGATCGCGAGTTCAACAAGACGCAGCTTCCACTCAGCCGCGATGTTGCGACCCTGCGCCGCCTCTACCTCCAGATCAGCCAACCAGTCGTCAAACCGAAACGCCGCGGGTTCGTCATGAACATTCAGCGCGACATTCGTCATGCCCGACGGATGATCGTCCTGTGTGTCATCGTGTCGATCGCTGTCGACGAGTGACGCGGGACGAACGCCCACGGACAGAATCGTTGGCAGCGCCGGGCGCGGTGTACCGGGTTGAGCGACTGATACGCTCATTTGCGCGTTAGCCGCCGCGCGATCGGCGTGGGTTGCCCCGACGTGTTCCGATGGGTGGTGCGCGCCTCCATCAGCGGGCATCGACTGCCCAAAGGGCAAACCGCCGTCACGTTGCGTCGCGCTGCGCAGCCGCGATCGCATGTCGTTCGTTCCCACCTGCCGCGACGACCCGTCGAGGTCCGCCGTGGCTGATTCCGGCGACTCGTATTCCGCCGTGCGGGCCAGAAACTCTTCAATCGCAGCCAGCCGGGCCGTCTCTTTTGAGCTCGCGCCAGCCTTACCTGTGTCGGCGCGCTTGGCGTCCCGCGAGGCTGCGTCCGGCGCAGGCGGACTCGGGTTACGCGGGCGAAAACCCGGAATCGCACCGGTGGCACAACCACCCAGGCACCCGCAGCCCACAAGAACAACCACCCATCGCGCTACCTCACGTTTCAGTTTCATACCGCGTCCCTGCGAAGTCTATCCGGACCAGTCAATCATTGACCCGCCCCTACAACATTTCCTGCCACCGTGCATGGCCTTATTGAGTCGGCGTATCAAATCGCCGTACCGGACGAAACCGCGATGCGACCGCCAAACCTGAGAACGCTTGCACCAGTCTTATGAACGCAAACGGCACGCCTGGCTACGACCTCTCGCGAGTGAACACACGAGCTGCAAGCCCGCGCGACCCGTTGGTCAACAGGTTGCTAAGCGCACGCGACCGCACGGGTTGCGCTGTGCCTCACGATAAACCGTTCGATGGCCCGTTCAATCGTTGACACGCCGGTCTTAATTGCCACTTCCGCATCCAACAGATCGCGCTGTTGCCGTTCCAAGCCCTTTGAGGTAACCCGTTCAAGTCGCCGGCGGACCGTATCGGGGTCGGCAAACAGTTTGGCGGACAACGCCCGCACGGACGCCCCCCCTTCATACGCGCGGCGCGCCTCCAACAATCGCCGCACGCCAAAAGCCAATCCCCCGATCGCTCGTGCAGGGGCCGCACGGTCGGTAGCCAACACCTGTTCCCAATGAGCCAGCGCCGCCGCCGTATCACCGGAGGCAATCGCATCCATCACCTTAAAGACGTTTTCTTCGCGATGGTGACCGGTCAACGCCGCGATATCCTTCGGCGCGATGGCATCGCGCTCACCGACGTACGCCGCGAGCTTGGCCAGTTCCGCATCCAGCGTGCCGGGCTCGTCGCCAAGCTGTTCACGAAGATGCTGCGCAGCGCCGGGGCTTATCTTCTTGCCGTAGACCCGCGCCGAGCGCTCGACGATCCAGCCGACGACCGCGCGTCCCTTCGGCGGTTCACAAAACACCACCGAGCCGGTCTTGTCAATGATCTTGAACAGTCTCGTATTCTTGGCCAACGTATGACAAAGAAAAATAAGCGTGCCGTCCGGCGCGGGATCAGCGCAGAATCCCTCGAGATTCTTTCGATACGTCGAGATGAACCGATCCGCCTCGTCTACGACGACGACGCGGCGATCCCCCAGCAGCGACATCGTTCGCACCTCATCGAGCACATCAGCCAGCGTGGCGGCGCTACCCTCAAAACGGGTCGGGCCCAACTCGTCCATGTCGTTGGCGACCGAAACCAGCACGTCGCGCAGCGCCAGATCGCGCAGGAACCGACTCGCCCCCACGATCGCATATACGGCGTAGACCGATTGTTTTTCACGCATCATAGGGTTGTCTGTCCGCTGCCGTCGTTACCGATCTTTATAGCGGCGTGATACCTCATCCATCAACGCCAGCCGTTTCCGGGCGTTTTCGATGATGTCCGTCGCCGCCGGGTCAAGCTGCGCCGCACGCGTATAACAATCCCGCGCCAGCACCTCGTCACCGCTGTAGATCGCCACGTCGCCGAGATCCATCCAAGCCTCGACGTCGTTGGGATTGTATCGCAGCACCGTGCGCAGGCGGGAACCCGCCTCGGAATAATCCTTGCGCTGCGTCAGCGCCATCGCCGCACCCAGCAAAGCCTCGCGCTGAGCGGGCTGTTGCTGAAGAACAATTTTATAGGCGCCGAGCGCGCGATCCCATTCACCAAGACCGTAGAACAACCGGGCCATTTCGGCAAACGCGTCGGTCCGGCTCGGGTCCAGCCGCACCGCGTCACGAAGCCGGGCGATGGCACCGCGCGCGTCACCGCGGTCGCGACGACGCGCCGCTTCGTCGATCAATTCCGAAGCCCGCGCCCGTGCGCGGGGCGAACCGGAAACAGAGGGCCTCGGTTGCGATCGTTGACCGTGCACGCTCCCTGTCGAACCGCCGTCGATGCGTTCGTTTGGGTTCCCCGCGGGCGGCGTTACCGTGGTGCGGGCCGAAACGAGATCAATCGGCTGCACCTCACTCGTAACAACATGGCCCCCTCGATCGCGCGCGACAAGCCGCACGTTGATGGCACCGGTCGACGAATCCGGAACCGACCAGTCGAACCGCCCGGTATTCGCCACGGGTTCGGTTGTCATGGTCCGCCACTCGGTTTCGTTGGCCGGTCTGTAAAACAGTTCAATCGGTCGCGCGGTGAACAGCGTGTCGATCGCCGTCCAGCGGATCTGAACGACGGGCTGTCCGAACGAGGAAGACAACCGTAGGGCGTGAAGTTGAACCACCGGTGGGGTCTGATCCACCAGGACCCGCACCTGCGGCGCGGTGCCCGTTGTCGGCGGTTGACTCGACGGTCCCGTCGCGTTGGTTATGACAAGGAAAATGCCGTATTCGCCATCGCCGGGCGCTCGAAACAGCACCGGCGACCGTTTGTCCGCGTCGAGCCCATCTTGCACCCAGGTGTTGCCTGAGTCTGCTGTGTGCCATAATTCGACAGATGACAGCGGCGCCGCCTCTCGATTGACGGCGTAGTCGATCTCAACATCCGGCGATTGGCTTGCCACCGGTTCCGCAGCCTGGGAGCCACTCGGGGCCCCTATAGCTATAAGGAACAAGGCGGTCACAAATCTAAGGGGGTGGGGTGTTGTTGCGGTCATGGCTCCATCCTGTTCGCAATTGTGTTTGACTACGCGGACGATTCCAACGCCCGTCGGCCATATCGGATCGGATGCGCGACACGCTCCACGCATAATCAAACGACCCGTCTTGCGACGTGCCGCGAAAAAAAACCAGACTCCAACGCCCCTGCGCAGTATTGAGAACGAGGGCGCGCCTCTCCCCCAATGTTGTAAACACGCCCACGGTGCGCCTGCCTTTCAATGCCGCCCAAAACGTGTAACTATATACATGTCATGTAGTTGTGGTTATCCTCGGGCCGGCCGCGGGCGTCGCGGATCAGGTTCTGGACCGCCGCTCCGACAGGAATTACAGCTTGGAATCGCCTTTCGGCGGTCTTAAAGCCGATAAAACCGCTTTACGCAGAACGGTACGCGGTGATAGACTCGCAGCGACCGGGGTGCTGTGCACACGAAACAGACGAAACCCTTTATGGAGATCCGCTCGATGGAGGAGTACCAACAGCTCAAGGAATTGATCGAGTCCGTAGCGGACGACGTCGCTAAGGCGACAGGCGGCAATAAGGCTGCCGGAACCCGAGTCCGCAAGACCATGCAGGAAATCAAGGATGCCGCTCAGGCGGTGCGTAAGAAAATCCTGGAAGTTCGTTCTGAGCAAGCCCCAACCGGGTAAGTACGACCGAAACCTTGACGGTACAAATGGGTGGGTGGGCGGCGCACCGCTCAGACTGGTGTGACAGCGCACCGGGGTCGGTTGCGCTGCCCGCTCACTGCGCCCATTCGTGGTCGGGCGCACGGGTCCACACGTTGTGTCCGAGCGTACATCCGCCAAACCAGTGCAACCGGCTGCCGTAAGGAGTTACCCGGATCATGCCACCGCGTCTGCTGATCGATCTGGAGAAGGTTAACGCTAATAACGTTCTGCACGCCCGCGAGGATATTTACGGGAAACTGCTCCCGCACGGATTCGAGTTTCAGTTGCTCGACGGCGTGTCGCATGTCGATCGTGAGCGGAAGGAGATTGTCGCTTTCGCCGATCTGCGCACCGATGCGTGGTGGGTGCGGGGGCATGTTCCGGGTCGACCGCTGCTACCCGGGGTGCTCATGCTGGAGATGGCCGCTCAGGCATGCGCGGTGGGCACCAAGCTGCTGACCGAGTGCTCCGAATTCATCGCGTTCGGCGGTGTCGATCAATGTAAGTTTCGCAGCACCGTGATCCCCCCCGCGCGCCTGTACCTACTTTGCCGTGCGGTCGACGTTCGCGCTCGGCGCAGCCTGTCAACCGCGCAGGGTGTCGTTGATGGCCGGTTGGTATTCGAAGCCACAATCACCGGGATGACGTTGACGGAATAGAGCCCCGGGGAAGGTACCGTCAAAAGAACGGAGTGTCCGGTGCGCGGCGCCGGGGCGGAGCGCTGCATCCTTTTCTCACCTAGTGCCGTTTCCGAAAAGGTAATACGACTTGTACGGGCGCGGGTGGCATGGGCAAACTTGTTTGCCCGTGGATGTTCCAAGATCAGCACGGGCAAACAAGTTTGCCCATGGCACCCGGAAACTCGAAAAACCTTCTTGGAAACGGCACCTAGAGCGTTTCGGCAAAGATATTGCCCGTGTCCAATCCCAAGCAATCACCGCCGGGCGACCGCGCGAAGCGTCTGACGACAGCGGTCCTGCTGCTGATCGTTGTCGCAGCCGGTGTGGTTCGGTTTTACCGGATCGGTGCCGAAGACTATTGGCTGGACGAGCTGCACACGCTCGCGGATTCCGCGGCCCGGCGCGGCGAACTCGAAGCCCTACCACATGGGGTCCTGCTGCGAGACGTCCCCCGGTTCACCGACCTGACGCAACACAGCACATTGTCCGCCGTATGGCGCGGCATGGTCGAAGACGCTCATCCGCCGCTCTATTTCACGCTCGTAAACCTCTGGCGCCGCTGGTTCGGTGATACCGAAGCAGCGGTGCGCGCTTTGTCCGCCCTGTGCTCCCTGTTAACGCTGATCCCTGTTGCGCTCCTGTTTCGGCAGGCATCGTGGAGGCGATTCGGCACGCCCGCGCTCGTGTTGATGGCGTTCTCCTACGCTGACCTATTCATGGCCCAACAGGCCAGGCCCTATACGCTAGCGATACTGCTGATCTGTTGGGCGTCGTTTCTGTTGGTAACGATGGAGGCTCGATGGGAGCACGTGACGCGATTGATGCAGGTTGCGCTCGCCTTGGCTTATGGGCTCACCCTTTTCGGTGCCCTGCTGACGCACTATTTCGCGGCGCTTCCGCTGCTGGCGCACGTCGTCTATGCCTTGACACGTTTTCGACGACGGCTCCTTGTGTCATGGTTGATGAGCTGTCTCACCGCGGCGACCTGTTGGCTGCTCATTTGGGGGCCTGCGTTTCTTGCACAGCGCGCCATGATCGCCCATCAGCCGTGGCTGTTGGAACCCCGACCGGATCATCTGATACGAACACTCAAGCGCGTTGCGGATTTGCCGATGCGCCTGTTGTTCGACTACCCGCCGTTCAGCTTCAGCACGGCGCGCTCGATCGCAGGAGCGGGGCTTATACTGGTCATCGCCTGGCTCATCCGTTCCTCGAATCGCCGCGGTCAGCGCACGGGTCTTACCCTGCTGTTCGTGATGTCCTATGCGCTGCCGACTTTGATTCTCTTGGGCATTGATTTATTTACCGACCGGCAGATGCTCGCCCACCTGAGGTACTGTTACTTCGCTCTGCCCGGTTTGATCGGACTGGGGGTGCTTGCTTTCGATGGTTTGTCGCACCGCAGACGCCTTGTGGCCGCGATCACCTTCGCCGCCGGAACGATGCTCACACTACGCCTGCCCACGCAGCACACACCTGACGCCCGCCTTGCCGCCGCCATCATCGAACAAACAGCCGAACCGGATGACGTACTGATCTACGAAGCCGTCACCTGGCCCGAGCACTGGGCCTCGCGGATGTACGCCGAGATATCGTACTACCTGCAACATACGGATCGACCGTTCGTCATGCTGCGGAAACCGCCGGAGGCGCAGCTTCTCGACGACCTACGAACCTTCAATCGAATCGTCGTCGTGTCTCCACGACCGGACGTGATCCCCAACCCGCTTCCCGGCGAGTACGAACTCGCGCAGGAGCCGTCGGGGTATATCGACCAGATCGGCTGGGTCTATGTGTTTGGACGCGGAGGGTGATGCCGGTCACACTACACGATTGAAAAACGGCGGGTGCATAGGGACGAACGCCGGTTAGCCGCGAGCGCAAACAGAGCGGATGACTGAACCGGCGTGAAGGTTCACTCACTGTCGCGGTGCGCCACGCTCGATGGTTTCGTGCTGACCGCTGATCGGGTCACGGACCCTCGTGCACGAGCGCGTGACTGGATCAGCGATTGCAAAAATGGTAGGGCAGGACGTTCTTTCGCCGCGAGGCGAAAGGTTGACCTGCCACGGTCGGGGCAGGTGCACCCCTGACATAGATAGGGATGAAAGCCCGTTGCTCCCGGGTTAGTTTATCGAGCGTTGTCGAGAGACTAGCCCGGCTAACACAAAGGAGCGACGGACATGGACGATGGCAAAGTTTTTGTCGGATTGGACTACCTTAAGGATTCGGTACAGGTGTACGTCGAGGACCAACGCGGCGAAGTCCTCCTCAACCGCTGCTGTAAGGGCGCGCGAGGAAATAAGTGATGCAGCTTAGGGACCGCGCAACAATAAAGTAGTCATCTTGGGTTCTGCGGGCCGTTGATATTTGAATTTTTGTATCACCCGCGTTCTCTGTTTGCAACGCCGCATCCGTTATCCGCGCGTTTTATGCGCAGATCGGCGATTCTGTTGATGGGCGACATGAAGAAAGTGTGCGTTAAGAACGTTTGGTCCATTCGTCGCCCGCGTATTTATCTTTAAGGTGATCCGCCAGCGCGATTTCTTCCGGGTTCCATGTGCCGGTTTTGAGTTCCGCTTCCAGTGCCCGGGCGAATTGAGTCGGTAACACGCGACGTACCTCGGCCAGCCGCGCAGCATACCAGACGGGCGCTGCGCGAACCTCGTACGTGGTGGCGTTCGGCGATCCCGTGTCTACTGGATTCGAGCCGTGCGCTTCGACAAACGCGCTGGGTTGTTGCGGAAACCGGTTGGCCAGAATGATTGACCCGTGCTGTAAGACGGCGTGTTTGGTTCGTCGTTGGGCACTGCCTGCAATCTTGTCGTTTCGCACGAGAAGATCGTAACGATGGCGGCGCTCGAAACAAAAGAACGGGCCCCGGGCTGCACCTGAATCGTCGCTCATACCACAGGACGCGGTGTCGATGTTCAGTGTCAACAGGCACTCCGTAATGGCGGTGTGCGCGCGTTCATAGAGTTGGTTCGCGCCACCTTCGAGTCGGACGTCGCCGATCGGCAAGGTCAGCGAATAGGTCTGCTCGAGATCGTGGAGAATAGCGCCACCCCCGGTTTGACGGCGCACTGCGGGCAGTAGTCCGGCTGGCGGTGGGAGTTGTTCATAGTCGGCGTAATGTTGAAAATAGCCGAGTGAAATGGTTGGCGTACTCCACTGGTAGAGGCGCAGCGTAGGCGGCGCGCCGCCCGTACCGACCCGCTCAAGCAGCGCTTCGTCGCGGGCCATATTGATCGGACCGGTTAGCGGCGGGTCGGTGAGCAGTCGTATGGCTGATCGATGCGGCATCGTTGAGCAGTATAACGCCCCGACGCAGCGCGTGAACGCGTGGTCCGATCTGACGTTCAGGAGTTCGTTGAACAAGTGCGGGGCGTCAGGTTTTGACTTCTTATCCTGCACTTGGTATGAGGGCACTACGAATCTCGATGCCAAGCCGGAATCGCCGCTTGATCGCTGCCTTAGAATCGATGCGGCGATTCAGAAGAACAGAGGATGGTGTATACCATGAATAAGGTGAGGGAATTACGTTATCGTCTCATTGGTACGCGGTGGGGGTGGTTTGGATGGGTGGCCCGCAACAAGATGCTGTGCGCCACGATTCTTCCAGCGTCAAAAGAGCGTGCCCGGACATTCATCGAGAACAACTACCCGCAGGCGATTGACGATGGCGAACTGCTGCCCGCGTTTGCTGAACAGGTACGCGATTATTATGAGGGGCATGCCGTTCGGTTTAACGTAAAGGTGGATCTGACGACCTGTCCTCCGTTTCATCGCCGGGTTTATCAAGCGTGCCGGCGCATTCCTTCGGGTAAGACAGCCAGCTACAGCGATCTTGCCCGCGCCGCCGGCAGCGAACACGCGATGCGCGCGGTGGGAAACGCCATGGCCCACAATCCGCTGCCTTTGGTTGTTCCCTGCCACAGGGTATTGCGTGCCGACGGCTCACTCGGCGGGTTTTCATCGCCCGAAGGTGTCGAGCAAAAACGACGGATGCTTCGACTCGAAGGCGTGGCACTGTGCGGTGACCGGTCGCGGGCCCGCGTAGGGTAAGGCCGTCGGATCCGCAGGCACGACAAAGAGAGGTCTTGACATGAGCGATTTTACACGGCGTGACTTTCTTCACAGCGCAGCGGCGTCGGCCATGTTGGGTGCACTGGCGGGGGATGCCGTGGCGGCGGGCGCGGTGGGGCGACCGGTGGGCGCGGTGGTCATCGCCAGCGCAAACGGGCTTC
>CAZWWW010000045.1:0-11572 GCA_964637715.1 uncultured Phycisphaeraceae bacterium
CTCTACGGCGTCCAGCAGCGGATCGAGGTATTCCGGTCCCGCGTCGTACGGACCGTGAACGTCCATGTAATGAAGATACAAAAACAGGGGCTTGCGTCCGGTGCGTCTATCGAGAAACCGCCCCACGGCCTTGTTGATGACGTCGCCCGTTGTTCGGGTGTCGGCAAAGCTGCTGTCGAAATGGTCGAACCCCTGCCCGAAGCCGAACGCCTTGAGAATAAACGGATTGGCGCTGAACGCCGCCGTTTCATAGCCGGCGTCGCGCAGGTGTTCGGCAAGCGTCGTGAACGAATCGCCGAACACCACCACCTTCTTCTGACCGCCCATCGTCGATGTGTACGCCTGCTCGTAGCTCAGCACTTTATGGACACCGGGATAAACGGACGAAAACATCGAAGCCATCGACGGCTGCGTCCACGGCGCCGCTGCGATCGCCCGTTCAAACCGAACCCCCTCGGTCGCGATGGCATCGATCGTAGGACTATTCGCCCGAGCGCAGCCGTAGCAACCGAGTCGATCAGGACGAAGTGCGTCCACGACAATCAATATGACATCGGGCTTGGACGTCGAAGCCGAATCTCGCGCAGGCGTGCCGCCGTCCTTGCGACAACTCACCGCACCGACGAGTACGGCGCATGACATCACCACGGCGACGAGGTGTCGAGATGAGCCAGAACGTGTCCCATTATTGCGTTCCGAGCCGCGGGCTTCAGCCCGCGCGACCTGACCGGTCTCGACACGGGTTCGACGACCGATGAACCGGGCCATCAAGACGACGGATACGCTATCAAGTTGCTGGCGCATGTGCGGCACGGGCTCTTGACCCGTGTAATCACCGGCACCATGCCGGCACCACACGGGTTGTTCGGACTAGAGCAAGCTCTATTTTTGTGTAGCGGTCGAATCATCGTTTCATCCGGCGAATCGACTCGATACGGCGACACACAATAACGGATATTGCTGTATTCCAACAGACTGTACAAGGACAGCGGCTACGAACCGGTACCCGCTACCAGCAGGATCATACCGCCGATATAGACGATTGCGATCAAGACAGAATCGAACCCGAGGTTTCCAAACGTTTTGCGCCGGCTCTGATAGGTCAAGCCCCCAATCGCGATCGCGGTCAACACAATGGCCAATGTACCCGACATCACGCTCGCGGTTTGACCGGTCTGCGTCTGACCCATCAACAACGGCTCCCCCTTTAGAAGCGAAACACCTTTGAGAAACGGAATCACAAAAATGTTGAACATGTTCGATCCAAAGATGTTCCCCAGCGCAAGATTGAGATTCCCCAGGCGAACAGCGGTAAGGCTCGTCGTGATTTCCGGCAACGAGGTACCGATCGCCAGGAAAAACGCACCGACGAACGAAGACCCGAGCGGTCGACCGAGCGCCTCTATTTTGTGCGTGCTCAGCACATCCGCCAACCCCGCGAGCCACCAGGACGCCAGCACGATAACCAGGGCCAGCCCCGCAATCACCCCGTATCCCTTGCTTTCCTTGGGTACGGTCGGTCGCGGCAGCGCTTTCGGATCGACCCTGTGCTCAAAGCGGTACGCAAGCCGAACACATCCAAGGTACGTCATCAGGATCGCCGCCGACCAGAGCAATTCGCACGTGGCAAGAATCCGCGGACTGCCCGAAAACTTTTCGGACACCACCAGTCCGAACACAGCCATCCCGGTCAACAACAACCCGAACGAGCTCGTCAATGTGTGCGATGCATCCACGCCGCGCAGCACGGACCCGTGCCGCGTCAGCCCGTTGATCAGCACAATGATGGTGATGTTGAAGCAACAGCTTCCGAAAATGCCCCCAAACGCAAGCTCGACATTGCCAAGCCCCACGGCTGTGCTGCTACTTACGAGTTCGGGCAGACTCGTTACCGTCGCTACGAGAACGAGTCCGATCCAGCCGCCGCTGAGGTTCAATTGATCGGCAAGCCTGTCGGCCCGTCTCGTAAAACGAGCACCCGAAATAATCACGATGAGACCGGCCAGGGCGAACTCAGCAAACAGCGCCTCGGTCGGCACGGGTGACGCGAATAGAAGTTTGGTCAACAATGCGGTCCCGGCCTCTGTCGTACCCTATTGAATCAGGATTGAACAAGCGTCAATCCGTACCGCGCGCCCAACGTCACTACGCACGACATACTCGTCGACCGCCACTCATTCCGCAACGAAAAAGCGTGCGGCGGTACCCCCCGGACCGACGCGCAGGCGAATCGAACGCAAGCACCGCGGGCATCGCCCGACATAGGCCGTGCCCTCAGCGTTGCGGTAGACGCGCGTGTACGCACCGCAGCAATCGAACAGCACACCGATCCATGGGCGCCCGCGCGCACCTCCATCCCTGTCACCTTCCGGGACGCCGCCGTCGATACCGTCAATGTCTAGCTTGTAAGCCGGTTCGTATCGCATACAAGAGAAATATCGTCCGGCTCAGGGGCTGGGCTCAAGTCGCGCGGAGACGAACGATTCGATCGACCCCCGGTGGGCGGTGCAGCGGTCCATCAAGGCCGCTATATCACCCAGGATTTTCGACCGCGATGAAGGGTTGTCGATTTCGGACACGTTGGTTCGTACCATGTAGCCGGCCGCCCGTGCAGCCGCACAGGCCAGAACCGCCGTGACACCAAGGTCGCTCACCATGTAGCGACTCAACGCCTCCTTTGTGTCATCCAGTGACGATAACATCCGTCCCGCCACAGCCGCGATTTCCATGGGCACTCCTACAGCCGCCAGCACCGCCTCCTGATAGGCGTCCGCCGCAGCCGGATCACCTTTCGACAAACGATAGGCCTCGGTCATCGCCAGATAAGATTCGGCGTCGCGCGTGATGAGCGCCCGCATCAATTCGTCCATCACGCGTAGCTGTTCCGAAAGACGTGTACACTGAAGGCGAATCGGTTCAGCGGTTTTGGGGCCGATTGAATAGGCCGATACCATGCGCCCCAGCGCACCGGCCAGCGCGCCCGCACAGGCGGCTACGGCACCGCCCCCGGGAACAGGACGGCGCTTCGCAAGTGCATCAAGCAACTCATCCAGCGTCGAATTCGTCAGGTCCGTCATGGATACACCGAACGCCCCTTGTCTCCAGGAAACACCAAACGAGCAAGCAGCCCGTAAACCAACTGACACTTATCGAAACAGTACCACCACCCTGCCGCTCCAGCGCACGCCCTATCCTTGTGTAGCGATTGAATCACTGTTTCATCTCCTCATACGACGCGATCAAGAGCTACACAATAGCAAAGAACGCACCTCGCGTCGCAGATATCTTATAGCCGGGCCGTCACTGGTCTGCCGCTCAACCGAGAGTGGTACAGACAACGGCCCGATCAACCAGACTCAAAGGCGGGTCAACTTAGGCAGAGGGCGCGATCGGTGCAGCGTCCGCTGTCTCAGTCTCACCGGTTTCCGGCGTCTCAAGCGCAGGAAGCATCCCCGCTTTGCGTAACAAAGAAACGAGCGTTTGTAAGCGATGGCTGTAGAGATGTTCGGAGAGCGTGCGGCGCTGACCGGCGGCGGCCATCTCGCGCCGCTCCTTGGGATGATTCAAATAGTGGGCTATCTTCTCCAGTACCTCCTGCTCATTGTGAAACACATCGCATTCTGTACCGACATCAAAACAGTTGCGCAGCTCGGCGCGATCATACGTCAACATGAACCCGCCGAAACCGGTGATCTCGAAGTGACGCAGGATGAGCCCGGTCTCAAAGTTTCCCTTAACAAGATTCAGACAAATCGGCACGCGCCGCATACGGTCGGCCATCACCGCTCGATCCCAAATGCGCGGCGTGTGCGCAAGCCCGTAGTTTGTTTGCCAGTAATCTCCAATCAATTCAAACTTATCGCCCAGTTTCAGTTTCAAAAACCGTGCGAACCGGTCTCGCTGCTTCAGTGCAAGGTAGGCGTTGTAGGCGAACTTTTGATTGAAGTATTCAAGTGCCCGGGCCGCGCGCAGGGAACGATCGTCGCCCTCAGCAGCAGGCTCTGCGAATTGGTACAGATCGTAATACACCTGGTGAAACATAATGTCCGGCATGTCCGCATTGACCGCAGCCGCCGTTAATCCGGCAAACAACTGGCTCGGCGCTATGGTTTGCTGCGATCTAAACCAGGATGACGCCGGATGACCCATGAACGCGACGACCGCGCCGGGATCGGGTTCCGGCAGTGGCGACGTATCAACCGTCTCATCCGCCAGCGCCATCGGCATCGTCAATACATTGGGAATACCCAGGCGCTTGAGTTCCTCACTGTGCGCCGTCTCGGGAATCCATTTTACCCAGGTTGCGTTCTCGAGCAAATGCCAGTGGTCCGCCCAGTTCACCTTCGCCATCGTTGAGGTAATCGGGTCGAGATAACAGGCAACATAAGGTATGCCCAGTTCCGCCGTCGTCAGGGACATCAGACCCGGCTCTCCGGACGACTGAACCAACGTCAGCGCACTGGTGTTGTAGTCTACGACCAGCTCGATATCGTTCTCTTCCAGGAATGGTCGGTACACCGCCCCGTCCGACGTGCGCTCATCGATGGAGCGATTGAAGTCAAGACTGGGTAATTCGGGCAATACATAGGTATCGAACCCCGCGGCCCGCACTGACCGCTCCAGTTGTTTCGTCGTCGCTACGCGCAGGGTTCTTCTCATAAGAGGCTTTCAGATAAAGAGATGGTCAGCGTCCCGCACTCGACACAAGTTCCGAACTTGTATCCAGTACCGAGTTGAAGTGGCCCACCAAGGTATCAAGACGATGGCTGTACAGATGTTCGGACAAGGTCCGTCGCTGCCCGGCTAATGCGATTGCCACGCGCTCTCGCGGATGTGCCAAATAATACTCAATCTTTTCCAGAAGATCGCGCTCATCGGAAAACGTAACACATTCCTTGCCTACCTCAAAGGCGCTGTGCAGTTCCGCACGGTCCTGGCAGAGCATGAACCCACCGGCCGCTGTAATCTCAAAGTGGCGCATATTCAAGGCCGTCTCCGCATTGCCATTGACCAAGTTGATATTAATGGCGGAGTCGCGCATCCGTTGAAAGTAGGCGTCGCTTGTGGGAAGCGGGGGTTCCGTCGAAAGACCGTATACCGTATCCCATCGCCGCCCGACCAGGCGAAACCGATCCGCCAACGTTCGCTTGAGAAAGATAACAAAACGATCGCGGTTGCGAATACACAGCGCCGCATTGTAATACAACTTGGCACTGAAATAGGCCGCTGTCTTTTGGATACGTTCCTCAACGGTGTCGTCCGGCGAAAGTGGATCGGCCAGTTTATAGAGGTCATAATAGACATCGAGAAACCGTACATCGCGCAGATCGCCGTTTATCGCATGCGCCAGTACTCCCGGCAGCAGGTTGTGCGTAGCCACTGTCACGCCCGGATCGAAATAGGTTGTATTCTGCCCGCCAATAAACGACACCACTGGTTCAGATGGCCGGGGGTCCAGTGGTTCGGTCGTATACACGCGGTCCGTCGCGGCCATAGGTAGGTGAATGACGTTGCTCACCCCGAAGCGTTCCAACTCGCGCACTTGTGCGGCGTCCCAAACCGCCTTGATCCACCGGTCACTGCACAGACACTGCCACACGACACTCCAATCCAACCCCTGAAACGCGGTCACCAGCGGATCAATGAAGTGCGAGCAAAGAAACGCCCCTCCCACCTCGTGCGCAAGCCGCAGATCGTCCGGCCCACCGTCTCCCACCACAAAAGCGAGCCCGGTCCCGCCGTTATCGAGCAACACGTCCACCGGAGTGGTCGTTAGCGCCTGTTCAACCGCACGCCCGTTAGCTACGCGCGCAGCGAGGTCTGCCGCGTAAGCGTTCCCATCCGCCCCGCGCACAACCGGCACCACCGGGGCATCAACACCCCGCGCAGCACACGCCGACCGCCACCACCCGTGATCGCAAACACTGATTCTCGCTGAACCAGACCTTTCCATATCCCGAGTTATCGGTTGTCCCGCCTCTCAGTGTGAAGGCGATCAACTTGAGCGATTCATCCGGTTGCGGCACGATACCGTCCCATGACCAAACGTTCTCAACACCGGGCGCCGCGCCGCAACCCTCTGGCGACGATCCTTTCCGAGACCGGGACATCCCCCACACCACCACCCTCGCGCGGTGTGTTGGCCAGACCGTTGGACGCGCTTGTCTTTTTGACACCGCTCATTCTGTTCTACGAAATCGCTTCGGGTTTCCACCCGGGTCGCGTTGTCGCCTTTGAGCTGATGCGACGCTTTTTTGAACTGTTCGGTCATTTCGGCGTCTGGGCACCGGGCGTCGCTGTGTTGATCATACTGCTGGCCACCCACATCGCCTCGGGCGAGGCCTGGCGCATCCACTGGCGTCGGGTAGCATGGATGTACGTCGAGGCGGTTCTTCTGGCCATTCCCTTGCTGCTGCTCAACTGGTCGATACCGTTGACCGCTGCGGTCGTACCGGATGATTCGTTGATAGGCCGCATCGCTACGGGCATCGGGGCCGGGGTCTACGAAGAACTCGTGTTTCGACTTGTGCTCCTATCGCTTGTGCTCATCGTCGGCGTCGATATTCTGAAACTGGATCGAGGCGGGGTGGCGGTAGCCGCCGTGGTTCTATCGTCGCTCGCCTTCGCCGCTCACCACAACCAACCCCTGGGTCGCGAGCCTTTCGACGCCACGCTCTTTAGCTTTCGAACCCTCGCCGGCGCGTACTTGGCCATTGTATTCTGGTATCGCGGTTACGGACCTGCTGCAGGCTGCCACGCGGCTTACAACGTCATCCTGGCCATCATGGCACAATCCCCGTAGGACCCACACCGACACCGAATACCAACGCCGACCGAGACGATAATCTGCTCCCGAATCACCGTCGATCGCGCGTCCGATGTTGATCGAGTTTAGGCGGCGCGCCGCAACCGGCGCCAATGAATCGCTCAACGTTGAACACCTACGCCCCACCCTGTACAGTTCCCCATCCCGGCGCGGTTCGGACCCCGCCAGAGCGAGTGGAACTCTTACAGCACGCGCCGTCGACATGAATCATTGGCTGCGAACAATCCAACACGTGCTCCGCCGGGCGGGCGTCGCCGTGCTATGCCTGACGGGCGCCTGCCGCATCGTGAATCCAAGCACGCAGATCGTGCATGAAGTAGAGCTGCCGGTGCCCGCTGAACAGACCGCGCTGCCCGAACGCGACCGGTTAACGTCCAAGGATCGAGGCGTGGAGCAGTGCGTCACCGCGCGCTCACTGATCCCCCTCGCCTTTGGCCTGCAGCCGGACATCAAATCGTCGTTTCAGCGGTTTCGGTCTGAATCGGCACGCTACGACTTCTTCCACGCCTCGCGCGATTCACTCACCCCCCGTCTGCGCGTGTCCAACGATTTCGACGAGCGTCGCGACCTCCTAGCCGTCGATCGATCCCGCACGCACACAGTGGAACTCTCGCTGGAAAAAAGGTTTTTCGATACGTCTGAGGTCGACGTAGCCGTCGGGATGCGCGGCGCAGAAATCGAGGACGATCTGGGCAACGCGCCCTTCATCTCAGCGGACGTTCGCTATCCGCTGTGGGCGTCGCGCGAAAAACTTGAGCGTGCCAGCGAGGATATCTTCCGACGCAACGAGCTCAACGATACGCAACTCGCTTACATCCAGGAAGTCAGAGACGGATTGCAGGGGGCGATGTTCCGCTTTTATCGAGTGGTCAACCTGAGTCGGCGGCTCCGCTATTACGACGCCTGGGCCGCGGACCTGGACGCACTCCGTCAGCGCGTTGAGAAAAAGGGGCAACAAACGTCTGTCGACGCCAGCCGATTAGCAGCCGAAACGACGCGCGTGTCCTCTCGCCGATTGGATATCTCCGGCCAGTATCAGATGGAGATGATGCACCTCAAGGCCGACCTCGGTTTACCGTTCCACGTTAAGCTGGATTTGGTTGATGAACCGTTCAATCCGTTCGCCGGATTGAGTCACGAAGAGGTGCTGGCCTCCAGCGTTCGATCCGATCCGGAGATCGCGACGCTACGCAACGAAGTAAGCAATGCGGAGGTGCAACTCGATCTCGCCCGGCGTGGGCGGTGGGACATCGCGCTGCTCTTTTCAGGAGACTCAACACTAGAGGGCAACGGTACGGAGCAGGGCGTCAGCGACTGGACGGTCATGGTCGGGTTTGACGTGAGCGCCGTTGATCCGCGCGTCACCGACAGCCTGTCCCGCCAGGCACAGTCGAATATCGACCGGTTCAAGCAAGCCATCGCGGCTCGGGAAAATGAGATTTTCGCCGACACCTTCGAGTCGCTTATCCGCATCGAAACGCTCGGCCAGAGTCTCGACAACCTGCGCGCGGACCTGCCCCGGTTTGAACACGATTACGTCGAAGGCAAAAAAGCCTATTCGCGCGGGGAGTTCAACATCGACGACCTGTTGAAACGCCGCGAATTGTGGTTCCAGCAGCAACAGGAGACAGCCCGCCTGCGCCTGTTGCTCGGCGCCAACGTGGCCGAACTCTGCGCCTCCACCGGCAAGTTTTTCGAGTTCCTCAACGTGGAAACGAACGCCGACGCGCGCTCCGACCCGAAACCTGTCGGGTAGCCTTGAAACGGTGTATTCAAAAAACTCTCTCCCGATTCGCTCTCATCACACATTGAACCAGGTCTGTCCGCAAACGACATTTCACGCGTATGCGGTTAGGGCTTGCTCTCCGCGGTATCGCCCTTGCAGAACGCGAACACCTCCCCCTCCGCGTCGACGATGATGTGATCACCCGGTCCGAAGTCACCGCGCAGAATGCGCGTCGCCAACGGATTCTCTATCTGTTGTTGGATCAATCGCTTCAGTGGTCGAGCACCGTAGGCCGGTTCATACCCGTCCCGGGCGAGCCGCGCCTTGGCGGCATCGGTAAGGGTCAGGCTCATGTCGCGGTCAGCCAAACGCCGCTGCAAGTAGCGTGTCTGAATGTCGACAATGCGAACCAGATCGTCCCGGGTCAGTTGACGGAAGATGATCGTCTCATCGATACGGTTGAGGAACTCAGGACGGAAGCGTGCCTTGAGCGCCTCGCGTACCTTCATCTCTATCTCGACGTCGGGAACACCGACGTCGTCATGGGAGACGCCCCTGTCCTCACGCTTATCAAGGCGGGATGTACCGGTCCCCCCGTGTTCATCAGAACCGACGCCGCGCGAAACCGACGAAGCATGTGATTCCGCGGACTCGATAAGCTGTAGGATGTACTCACTGCCGATGTTGCTGGTCATGGCAATGATCGTGTTGCGAAAATCGACCGTTCTACCATGACCATCGGTCAGTCGACCGTCGTCGAGCACCTGCAAGAGCACGTTGAACACATCCGCATGAGCCTTCTCGATTTCGTCGAGCAGAATCACACAATAGGGTTTGCGGTGAACGGCCTCGGTCAACCGACCCCCCTCTTCATAACCGACGTATCCGGGCGGGGCGCCGATGAGCCTTGCCACGCTGTGTTGCTCCATGAACTCACTCATGTCGACCCGCACAAAGGCGGATTCATCGTCAAAAAGAAACTCCGCCAGCGCCTTGCACAGCTCCGTTTTTCCTACACCCGTAGGACCGAGAAACAAAAACGAGCCGACCGGTCTGTCCGGGTCGCTCAACCCCGCACGGCTCCGGCGCACCGCATCCGCCACCGCGCGCACCGCTTCATCCTGCCCGACGACCCGCTCGTGCAGGCGATCCTCCATGGCCATGAGCTTTTCTTTCTCACCCTCGAGCATCCGGCTGACGGGAATCCCCGTCCACCGGGCCACCATCTCCGCCACCTCCGCCGGTGTGACTTCCTCGCGCAGCAACCCCCCATCCTTGTGCAGCGTGTCGAACTTCTCCTCCTGGGCTTTCAGTTGTTCTTCCAGCTCGCGCAGCTCGGCGTATTGAATACGGGCTGCCCGCTCGAGCTCACCCCGTCGTCGTGCTTCTTCCAGCTCCGTGTGTTTCTCGTCGATCTGCTGCTTGACCGCCTTGATCGTGTCCAACGCCCGTTTTTCATTTTCCCATCGTGCCGACAACGCGCTGTTCTTTTCCCGCAGCTCCGCCAGCGATTGCTCGACGGTATGCAACTGGTCCCTACTGGCTTTGTCCTTTTCCTTTTTGAGCGCCTCGCGTTCGATCTCCAACTGCATGATACGGCGGCGAAGTTCGTCCAGCTCGCCGGGCATGGAGTCGTTCTCGATCCGCAGGCGGGAAGCGGCTTCGTCGATCAGGTCGATGGCTTTATCCGGCAGATGCCGATCCGCGATGTAGCGATGCGAGAGCGTAGCGGCGGCCACAAGTGCGGCGTCCTGGATACGCACGCCGTGGTGGGCGTCGTAGCGGGGTTTTAGACCCCGCAGGATCGCGATCGTGTCTTCGACGCTGGGCTCACCGATGTAGACGGTTTGGAACCGGCGCTCAAGCGCCTTGTCCTTTTCGATGTGTTTCCGGTACTCGTCCACGGTTGTCGCACCGATACAACGGAGCTCACCACGGGCCAAAGGCGGTTTGAGCAGGTTGCCCGCGTCGACCGCACCTTCCGCTTTGCCGGCCCCCACGACGGTGTGGAGCTCGTCGATAAAGAGAATGACCCGCCCATCCGATTCCACAACCTCGCGCACGACGGCTTTCAGTCGCTCCTCAAACTCACCCCGGTATTTCGCCCCGGCGATTAGCGCCCCCATATCCAACGCTACGACACGTTTGTTTTTGAGTACTTCCGGTACGTCGCCGGCAAGAATCCGCTGGGCGAGTCCTTCGACGATGGCGGTCTTGCCCACGCCGGGATCGCCGATAAGAACCGGGTTGTTCTTGGTGCGCCTGGCGAGCACCTGCATGCAGCGTCGAATCTCGTCGTCGCGCCCAATGACGGGGTCTAGTTTCCCGCGCCGCGCCAAGTCAACCAGGTCCAACCCGTATCGCTCCAAGGCCTGGTAGGTGTCTTCGGGGTTCTCCGACGTAACCGCCGCACCTCCGCGCACCTCGCGCAGCGCGGCGAGTATCGTATCCCCGTTGACACCGGAGACGGAAAGTATCTCCCGCGCATCACTCTTGACCTCGGTCAACCCGAGCAGCAGATGCTCGGTCGAAACGTATTGATCTTTCATCCGGTCGGCGTGCTTGCGTGCCGCCTCGATCACCTCATGAAACGGCGGGCTCGCCGCCAGCGTTCCGCCGGATACTTTCGGAAGCCGATTCAATTCCGATTCCACCATCTGGCGGATTTGTTCGACCGGGGAACCGGCTTTCTGTAAGAGAGGAACAATGATGCCACCGCGCGCATCCGGTCCGTGCGATTCCGACGACACCAGCGCCGCCAACAGATGGAGCGGAGTAACTTCACTGTGCCCCGCCGTGCGCGCACGCTGCTCCGCCGACTGAATGGCCTCACCCGCTTTGATGGTAAACTGATCCTGTGTCATGTCTTTGGCACGCTCCTTTCAGCATACGCGGACGTTCCGGTTCGCGTGCCCTAAATGAAAGCACGTTCCGTGCCAACAAAGGGTTAGTCGTAACCCTTTGCAATAAAGCTAGTTACACGGCTCGGAGGGCGCACACTGGCTGGGCCGGTTCTGCCA
>CAZWWW010000046.1:0-11547 GCA_964637715.1 uncultured Phycisphaeraceae bacterium
GGCACGGGACCGCGATTACCTGTATCGAAACTTATGGCGAGTTGCACTAGTGCAGCGTCACAGCTTATTGATAGGGTTCGTTGGGTGTGGCATGGGCAAACTTGTTTGCCCGTGACTGCCCCGCCAGCAACACGGGCAAGCTGCTGCTTGCCCATGCCACCCGAAAAACAAGGTGTGACAAAGCACTAGGGCATATCGAAATGTTGTGCCAAGCAGGTCTCCTTCTGCGCCGTACACGGACAGACAATTGCCGGCCGAATAAAGCCCACACCATACGCCGGATCGGCGAACGTCGCCGTAATCCATGTATGGATGTCCGGATAGCCGTCGCTGGTCAACCCAAAACCAGAACCAGAATTGCCCGTTATGAAAAGCGCGTCGATGGGGGCGCTGAACACGACGCCCTGGTCTCCGTAGTTGAACTCCGGGGTGATCGGTACGGAACGGTAGCTCGGACTTCCGTCCGGGAGGGTGTCGAAGTCGATAATGCGCACCTCTCCCACCGCCGCTACGAAAGCGTCGTAGTCGGTGAAGCTGACCACTTCCGCCTGCGTCAAGCCACCTGCGGCGCATACAAGAAACACCGTAAGGAGTGCCGGAATGGCTCGTGCTAATCGAATCATGGTGTGCACCTCCTTCGGGCGTTATCTACAACGCCGTCATATTATTCGAGCACCCGGCGTACCAGGATTTTCTAATTCAGCGGGGCATGTGAGCCGGCATCGCCATTGCTTCCTTGCGTTCAGAAGTGTTGCTGGGCATCACGGTGCGGGCCACCGGTATCCTCCGGAATGCGTGAAGGGCGTTGAGACCAGGGCCTGCGGATAGTGGCCCCCTTGCCCACGTTTTGCAGGCCGGAGTCGGGATCGAAGTAGTCGCGAATCTCCGGAGAATCCGGCAGCGTGAACTTCGATCCGTCAATGGCGAAAACGGACAGGCCATGCCAAAGATACTTCACATCGGTAGGCCAACGCTGCGGGGCAAGGCTGACCACGCGGCTAGAGCAAGCTCTGTCTTTGTGTAGCGGTCGAATCACTGTTTCGTCCGGCAAAGCAGCTCGATTCGGCGATACACAATGTTGGAAGACACCCTAACCTGTATAATCCGCAAGATCGGTCAAGCGGATCGAATGCGCAGCGCGCATACTTATTCACGGTGGCATCATGAAAACCGAAACACAACGAGATTATGAAAAGCGAATGCTGCGTGTGTTGGTGCATATCCAGACTCATCTGGATGACGCGCTCGATCTTGAGGCGCTGGCCCGTGTCGCACACTTTTCGCCTTATCATTTTCATCGCGTATTTCGGGGGATGGTTGGTGAGCCGATCGTGGCGCATGTCCGTCGTTTGCGTTTGGAACGGGCCGCCTATCAACTCAAGACGACCGATCACAGCGTGACCAACATCGCCTTCGACGCAGGATTCGAGACGCACGAAGCCTTCACGCGTGCGTTCCGTGGCATGTTTGACCTGCCTCCATCCCGTTTTCGTGAGCGCCACCAGATGATACCGGTTCGGCGCGTGCCGTGCGGCGTGCATTATTCATCCCGCGGTACGGTCGAGGGATTCGAGGCAGTTCTGGATAGGGTGGACAACATGAATGTTCGAGTTGAGCAAATGCAGGGTATGCGGGTGGCGTTTATGCGGCATGTGGGACCGTACAACGAGGTCGGTCCGCTGTGGCAGAAGTTTATGGGTTGGGCTTTTTCGCGCGGCTTGTTCGGCAACGGAAAGATTCTCGGTATCTGCCATGACGACCCCGACGTCACGCCGCCGGAAAAAGTGCGTTATGACGCGTGCATTCAGGTCGACGGGTCGTTCGAGCCGGAGGGTGACATCGGCGTGCAGGAGGTCGCGGGTGGTGAATACGCCGTCGCCACCCACGAAGGACCGCACGAAAACATCGGTACGACATACGGCGCTCTGTTAGGTCAATGGCTCCCCACCCACAACCGTGAACCGGGCAAGAGCCCCTGTTTTGAGATATACTTAAACAACCCTCAGGATACCAAACCGGAGGACCTTCTTACGGACGTGTATGTGCCGCTGGCGTAGCGGGCGTGGGAAGCAAGGTTCCGGAAGCGTGACACAGACCTTCGCATGACATAGGGAACCAACGATGAGCAAAGTCACCTGGAAGCTTGCACCGGGAAAAACCTGGCGCATGAAACTCGAAGCGAGTCATCCCAACCACGGAAAGATTCAACCGATTCCCCCGAACATGCGCAAACGTTTTGGGCGCGGAACGATTCTGATTCCGCATCCGCGCGACGTGGACGCGCTGATGCGGAAAGTGCGCAAAGGCAAACTCGCCACACCGTCCGTGTTGCGCGCCAGGTTGGCTGAGACAGCCGGTGCCGACGTGACCTGTCCGCTGACGACGGGAATATTCATCAAAATCGCGGCCCATGCGGCTGAAGAAGAGCGCCGCGAAGGCAAGAAACGCATCACGCCGTACTGGCGGATCGTCAAAGACGGCGGCAAGCTAAACGACAAGTATCCCGGAGGTGTTCACGCCCAAGCCGCTCAGCTCCGGGCGGAGGGGTTCGAGATTGTTCCGGGTAGGGGGAAACAACCTCCGCGCGTGGTCGGGTATGAGACAAAACTAGCGTGTCTATGATCTGCCACACGATACAGAACGGGAATTGCCCGGGGATACCGGCGGGCTGCGTTCAATCGCCCCATAGCTCTTTTAATAAAGCAACAATGAACACAATAGGCGTCGGCGAACGCTGGCGCCCGTTATCAGTATTGCTGAGGTGGTCCGGAATCGGGGCGGCTTGATTTCAGGAGGATTATCGGATACTCTGTAGATAGCGGTTTCTGTGCGCAGGCTTTGTACCGGGTCGCGGTGCGCGGGTTGGACGGGCGTGGCGTCAGGGGCTAGCGGGTCTGGATGGCAGGGGACATGAAAAGCTTCCTTCCAACTTGTTTTTTCGCTGCGCTGTTGGCCGTGTGTGTGTGTTGCGTCTCCTGTGATTCGGGCGGTGCGGCCTTGCTACCTGCCGGTGCGAACCCAGCCGCGGATAACTCATCGAGTGGTGCAGGCGGTGGTAGCGAACCCGGTCGGTTGAGTCCGTTCGATGGCGCGTTGAGTGCGCGAGTGCGCAACGAAAGCTCTGCCCGCGTCGATGTCACCATGCGGTTCATCCGCGACAACGCCGTGATTCATCTTGCGTTCGTTCGCGTTCCCGCCTCGACGATTACGACCGTGGCCAGTCCGGGAATGGCCGAGCTGGTCGAGCTGACCGGTGTGGACGAATCGGGTCGGGCGCTCGAGTCGGCTTCCTATAAATACGGCGTCGATTTCGACGAGAACAAACCGGCGGAGTATGTGGTTGTCAACCGCAACAGTCCGGGCGTTCCCGTGGCACAGCCTACCGGCGCACTACGCCTGTCGCTGATTGAACCGGCGTTGGACACGGCGGTGACGTTGGGCTCTGCGGTGCGTGTTCAGTGGGACGACGGGGGAGCGGGTCCGAGCGCTCTGGTGCGGTTGTTTCTTCGACCGGAAGGAGTGGCGACGGCGTCTGCAAGTCGCGTGCTGAGTCCGGCGATTGGTGCGTCGCTCGATGGCATTAACGATGAGTTCGCGCTCGTAGTGCAGGACGTTGTACCGGGTCGCTACGAGCTGGTGGCGGAGCTATCGGACGGGGATCAATCGGTTCTGGCGGTCGCCCCGGGTCGTGTGGTGGTTGCTGACAGTGCGGCCAACAAAGCCCCGAAAGTTACCATTACGGAGCCTTCGGGTTCGATCGAGCGCTACGCCGGCGAAGTGCTGAACGTTTCGTGGACCGACGCTGATGCGGACGACAACGCGACGATCGTCTTTTCCCTGGAGCAACCGCAGACCGCAACCGCAACGGGCGGCTCGTTTCGCATCGGTCCGCCCATCGCAGAAAACCCGGACGGTCGTTCGGCGGATTCGCTGGCTATTCCACTTACGGGCGTGCTTCCCGGTCTTTACGATCTTGTTGCGACCATCGACGATGGCGCGCTGAAGGGCATTGACCGCGTCGAGGGGGCGGTGCGTATTCTGCCCGCACTGAGCAACGATCCTCCGCATCTGGTGCTGTTGTCGCCGGCGCGGGACACGGCTGTTCTGGCGGGTGGAACGGTTCAGGTTCGCTGGACCGACGGCGATGACAACGATAACGCCCGCATCTCGTTTCTTATCGATGCGAACTGGAACCGCGTGGATCTTGGCGGCGGTGAGCGGCTGCTGCTCAGCGGCTTGAACGAGGACGACGACGGCGCTGACGGGTTGGCTACGCTGAGCATCCCACCGGGTTTGAGTGCGGGCAAGTATCGCCTCATCGGTGTCATTACGGATGGCATGACTCAGGTCATTACTAGAGCCCCCGGTTTTCTTCTTATCGAAGGCGACCCGACGGTGAACGTCGCCGATGGAGGCAACACTGATAACCCGGCCGACACGGGCAACGGCTCTGACAATTCGGGTGAAGACAACGGCAGCGGTGGTTCGGATAACGGTTCCGGTTCCGGGGATGACGGCTCGGCGGGCGACGGTTCTACCGGTGACACCGGTGACAACGTGGCCGACGGCGGCAACTCGGACACCGGAAACACAGGCGATACCGGTACCGGAGATTCCGGAAACAACAACGGCGGCGATCAAGGTACCGGCAATTCAGACGGCAACGACAATACCGGCGGTACGGACAATGGTGATCAGACCGGTGACACCGGAAACGATACCGGCGGTGATGGGAATGGGAATGGGAACGACCCGCTTTCGCCGGGCGTGGTGGTGATTGATGCGCCGGGGCGCATTCCGAATGAGCGACCCGCTACGCCGGCGTCGGGTATAGTCATCGAGATAGGATTGATTCCGCAAACACCGGTAATCCCTGCCGGGCTGGCGCTGACGAACGAACCCTACGGCGGTGATGTCCACGTGGAGTTGGATCCTCCGGCGAGTTGGCGTGGGGCTGCGGAAAACTCGTTGATGCAGCTTAACATTCCTATCGGCGTGATTCCCAACGGAGCCTGGCCGCGGCGTTTCGATCTTATCGTGCGTTACGAGGTTGACGGCAGTGAGCAGTTCTTTGTATGGCCTCGCCCGATTCAGATCCCACAACTGGTTGAGGTCAACTTCGCGGAATTGAGCGATTCCATTTGCTCGCATCAGCCGGTTACGCAGCTTGGTCCGCGGCGTTTCACGGGCTTAGCTGTCGGCTGGTACGGCGGCGGGGTAGCGGAAACGACCGGTCAGGCGCATGTTCAGTTCTGGCTGTCCAATGACGGCTTTATTCCCAACGACGGACGTGAAGACCCGGGTCACCGCTTGGTCTATTCGGGTCTCGGCAGTCCCAACGAGTATCAGGTCTCGCAGATCGATTTGTTTACGGTCGTCATGGGCGGTCTGGCGGACTTCGATAACCGCGCATTGAATCGAGGATCGGGGGGCGACACCACGAGTCCTCATCGGCACGTGCTGACGCCGGGCGCCTATTCGTTGATTACCGTCGTGGATTACGGTCCGTTCGGTCGTGTCGTTTCACGGCCCGATGTTCAAGCTGTTCAGGTTTGCCCCGCGGCGATCGACATGGCGTTGAGCGACTAACCACCCGGTTCGCGAGTTTCACGAGCGAGGCGGCTACATCCGCGTACCGGTCTTTGGCACGCGGTTTCGCTACACAGACGAAATCGAATCCTTTCGGGATCGCGATCTTGCCGGTTCGGAATGCCTCGCGCAGACGGCGCCGAACGTAATTGCGCACAACGGCGTTGCCGATTCGACGGCTTACGCTCATACCGAGTCGGGACCACGCCAGACCGTTCGGCGCCGCATAGACCACCAGGATATCATCCCCGATCCGACAACGGACGGCGAACACGCGCGCGAAGTCATTGCGGTGGCGCAGGCGCTCGTAGGGGCGGAATCTGTTGCGTTGTTCTGGCACGTTTGCGCTCGCGGTTGATGGGCTATCCGCTTTCGGGACGATGGGGCTTACTCCTCGCCGGTGTCGATCGTTCATACATAGGGTATCTGTCCGGAGCCCCTTTGTCTCGTGAAGGAGCGAGCCTCATTCTTCCCGACCGGTCGCAACACGGCTTCATTCGGTGAATCGTTTCGATACGACGACACGGGAACAGAGGGATAAAGCCGGCTCTGTTTTGTGGTGGCGTTTGATTCACTATTCCATCCGATAATGCGACTCGATTCGGCGGTACACCCTATCAGAAAACGCTCCAACAATGAGAAAAACGCCCCAACCATGATCACGCGGTCTTTTTTTAACGATGCACCTTGTGCGCCCCACACATTCTTACGTTCGCCGGGTTGCCTTTTTCGCAGATTGGTGCTACCAAGCAAGCGTCATCAGATTGGCACATGGGCCCGCCATCATTGTTACAAAGACGAACTGTGCGAACGCGATTCGACGCGTGTTGCGTCCCCGGGTTCGTAGGCACCAGACTACAAACAATTGACCGAATCGAGGGTTGGAACTATGCAGCGAACAGTGAGTTGTTTCAATCGCCGCGCGCATCGCCGAATGATCGGTTTCTTACGATCGGCCGTGTGGCTGGGCGTTTTGTGGCAGGGAAGCGTGGGCGGTGCAGCACTGGCTGATACGCCGGTGAACGCGTTCGATCCGGCCATCGGAGCCGACCCGCGCCATTACCCACCCGATTGCCCCGTCGATTTTCGGCATCTACGCCTGGAGCTTACGTTCGACGATCTTACAAGCCGGTCGTTTACGGGCGTGGCGTCGCTCACCGTGACGCCGGTGAACGGAAACGTGACGGCGCTCACGCTCGATGCGGTCGACCTGGATATTAAACAGGTTGACGCAACCGGTGGGGTGGCCCTGCGCTGGGATTACGACGGCAAGAAACTGGCGCTCCTGTTTGATCACCCTTTGCCGCAGGACAAACTCACGACGATCAACATCCGCTACCGCTGTGTCGAACCCATTGACGGCATGACCTGGGCGCTGCCGGACGAAGCCTATCCGCATAGGCCGCTCGTGATTCACACGCAGGGCGAACCGACGTTTGCCCGGTATTGGTTCCCGTGTCTCGACTCGCCGGTCGACCGGTGCACGACCGAAGTTGAAGTCACGATACCGAGTCCGTTCTTCGCGCTGTCAAACGGCAAACTCGTCGACCGCAAGGACTCATCTGATGGAAAGCGGACGACGTTTCACTATCGCCAGGAACAGCCCCACGTGTTTTACCTGGTGACGCTGGTGATCGGCAAGTTCAACGAGGTGAAGGACACGTGGCGGGGCATCGACGTGCAGTATTTTCTGCCGGAGGGAAGCGGGGAGGCGGCGCGCCTTTCCTATGGCAAGACGCCCGACATGCTCGAATACTTTTCCAACAAACTGGCGTTTCCCTATCCCTATGCGAAGTATGCGCAGGTGACGGTACCGCTGTTTTCGTTTGGTGGCATGGAAAATACCTCCGCGACGACCATGGGAGACACGGCCATTCTCACACCGCACGCCGCGATCGATCAGGATCTGGAAGGGTTGATCTCCCACGAGTTGGCCCACCAGTGGTTCGGGGATTTGATTACCTGTCGAAGCTGGGAGCATCTGTGGCTTAACGAGGGGTTCGCCACGTTCATGGGCAGTGTGTGGAAAGAGCGGTCGAAGGGGCGAGAGGAATACTTGTACGATTTCTGGAAGCGGTTCCCGCGCATCGCCGCCAACGACCGCACCGATGACGGTCCGGGCATCCTCTTTAAGGAATACCGCCATCCGAACGAGGTGTTTCGCTTCAAAGGTTCGATGCCGTACATCAAGGGATCATGTGTGCTGCACATGCTGCGGCATCAGTTGGGCGAGACGATTTTCTGGAACGGACTACGCTCCTATGTAGCCGCCCACGCCTATCAGCAGGTGGAAACCAATGATCTGCGCCGGTCGTTTGAGGTCGCCAGCGGTCGCAATCTCGAACGCTTTTTCGATCAATGGGTTTCGCGACCCGGAATCGTCAACCTCGAGGTCACCTACCGTTGGGACGCTGCGTCGCACACCGCCGTCGTGCGGGTTGTTCAGACTCAGCCCATCACACGCGACACGCCGGCGTTTCATGCCCCGCTCGATCTTTACTTCGCTTCGGGCGATGAGGTTTTCACAAAGACCATAGACCTTACGCAGCGAAGCGAAACCTACCGCCACGAGTTCGATATGAAGCCGGATCTTTTTTGTGTTGACCCCGAAGCCGGTCTGTTGGCTAAGATCAAGACCGAGAAACCCAGGGCGATGTGGCTCAATCAGCTTAGGCGCGGTCCCACAACGATCGCCCGGGCGAACGCGGCGCTGAGCCTTTCCCGGGACGCGCGACCGGAAGTTGTTGATGCACTGCGTAGTGTTGTTGAGACCGATCAGGAGCACTGGACGGTGCGCGGGGAAGCGGCGTCGGCGCTGGGTGCGATGAACAATGCCCGTGGGCGGGATGCGCTGTTGGTCCTGCTCGGCAAGCGAAAAACGCTTGATAATTCCCGGGTCCGGGCGGCAGTGATCCAGGCAGCCGGTTCGTACGACACCAGGGAAATCGGCGCCGCGCTGGTTCCGTTTGCCAAATCCGATCCCAGCGAGCGCGTTGAGGCTGCGGCTACCCGTGCGCTCGGGAAGATCAGGTCGTTCGATGCGCAGGCTGTGCTCGTAGCGAACGCGGCGAAAGAGTCGTTTCAGGGAAGTATACGGTTGGCGGCGATCAGCGCGCTGGCCCGGCGAAACGATCCCAGGGCAATTGATATCGCGATGCAATACGCGGCATACGGCAACGCCGATAGAATGCGTCCCACGGCGATCCGTGCACTGGGGCGGTTGGCCCGTCAGAACCCCACGCGTCGCGATGCCCTGCGCGCAACGATCGCCAATTGGCTTACCGATCCCCAGGACCGGTCCATCGTGGCGGCTATCGGTGCACTGGCTGACATGGGCGACGCGGCGTCCCAAGCGGCGCTTCGAAAGGCGATGAGGGGTGCGATGAAAGAGACCCAGCGCAACGCAGCCGCCGATGCGCTCGCGCGGGCTCGTGGTGAGACGGAATCGGACAGGCTGCGAGCGCTGCGTGAGGAGATGCGTGAGCTTCGCGAGCAAGTCGGAGCGCTTCGTGCCCGAACGAAAGAGCGCCAGCCCGTGATCGACCAGGCCCGGTAGACCACAGCACGTTGCCATACGACGATTCCGGGCGCTCCGGAACCGGCGAACCGGTCTGACCGTTCTACAGAGAACGTGAACGGTAGACAGATCGTTTACCGAGGCAACGCGACCGGCACTACGGCGTTCTTCGTTATTGTGTCTCGCTGCGTCGACTCGGTGCGTCGGATAGAACAGCGATTCGACCGCTACACTGAAACAGAGCCTGCTCTAAAAAAACCGACGCACCGCCCCCATCAGGTTCGGTACGTCGGTCTGTCTTTGGAAGGCTTCGGTTCTACGACGCTCAACGGCTCCTCATCGTCATGTGAGCGCGTTGCTCGTACGGCATTCTCCTACGATCTCGGATGCGCGTCGTCGTATGCCGTCTTCAGACGCGGCGTTGTCAAATGCGTATAGATTTGCGTCGTGGACAACGACTGGTGTCCGAGCAACTCTTGTACGCTGCGCAGGTCCGCACCGCGGGCCAGCATGTGCGTGGCGAAACTATGGCGTAGCGTGTGCGGGCTGATGCTCGGATCAAGCCCCGCCTGCATCAAGTATTTGTCCAGTTTGCGGCGCACGCTTCTCGTACTGAGTCGTTGACCGTGCTTGTTGACGAACAGCGCTTCCTGATCGAACGAGGCGGAGCGCGGGTCCGCGCGGCGCAGATCGAGATACTTGCGGATGGCGGCGATCGCGGTGGCACCGATCGGCGTGGTGCGCTGTTTCTTGCCCTTACCGCGCACCCGGACCACGCCGCCCTCGAAGTCGACGTCGACGAAGTTCAGAAAAACGAGCTCACTGACGCGTACGCCTGTCGAAAAGAGCACCTCGAGCATGGCCCGATCGCGCGAGCCGAGCAGGGTGTTGTCGTCCGGCGTCGCCAGAAGCTTGGTGATCTGTTCCATCTCCAGGAACTTCGGCAGGCGCTTGTCTTGCTTGGGGGTGCGGATCGCGGACAGCGGATGCGTTTTGACATACCCGCGGCGCATGCAGAACTTATAGAAGCTGCGCAGCGTCGCGAGCTTTCGCGCTACTGTCGATTTCGAGTAGTTTTGCGTGCCGAGAAAACCCAGAAACTCCTTGATCCGTTCGCCGTCGGCGTCGCGCAGCTTCTGCTGCACGGAGGTCTCAACCATGACCGCCGTGGAAGCATCGCCCGGCGCATGCGCCCCGGTTGCGCGAGTCCCGATGAACTGGGAGCTCGAGAAGTTCTGTCGACCCGTGGCCGCCGCCGTGTCGCCCACCAGATAGGCGCAGAACTGCGCCAGATCGGCAGCGTAACACTTGGCCGTGTGCGGCGAGAAGTGTCGCTCGAACTTCAGGTAATTCAGGAACTCGGCAATCAGTGAATTCTCAGTCATGATCGCAGTCACACTTCGGCGAAAGTCCACAACCTCTACCTGATCATAGCCCCGTATCAGGCTTCAGTCACCGTTCGTGTACTCCTGACGACTCGGCGATCTGATCGAGTTCCGTCTCTAATCGTCGGCCCATTTGATAGCTCAACACCGCAGCGTCGAACCAATCGAACCTGCTCGCCTGATCGGCAGCCATGTCGGCAAAGGCGTCGATAACCGTCGCCTCCTGCCCGGGCTGATACCGGAACACGAAGCGTTCGTCAGCCTTAACCAGCGAAAGCTGCCGGATCACACCCATGGCTTCCCTACCGTCGCCCTCCGCCCGCGGCGGATTCTTTCACGTCCCCGGTCTTCGTATGAGCGTCTAACAACGCTCGGACCGTGGCGTAGCAGCAATACCTCATGTAGTCCTTCTGACTGACCACATAGCGGCGCCATCCGTAGGGGCTGGCGCCCCCATCCCGCTGCGCCGCAAACCTCTTGATGTCGTCCACGACGCTTGCGTGCGCGGCGTCAAACACCCGTTGTGTTTGCGCGAGCAGACGATCTTGCCGGCGAACCCCCTCGCTTCCGGTTAACCCCGGTCGCCGCGAGAGCGCGACCGGGTCGAGTCCGACGCCGCCCGCGACAGGCTTTTGCCCGTACAGTTGAGCGGTGATGCCAATGCTCGGCGGATCGTAGGGGTCATATTCCGTCACCGCAAAGACCAGCACGGCATCCGCGTTTAACGCTTTTGCCAGGGCCCACGCTCGGGTCGGCGATTCCACCCGGTCAACGCCCTGCGCACTCAGCACCGCCAGCACCCGACTGACCGGAACGACCGATACGCCCTGGGCGTAGCTCAATTCGCTGGCCATCAGGTCGGCGAATCGGTTCGGATCAAAGTCCGTCGATCCACTCAGGTTGATCGCCGGTGCCACGGCGATCGTAGCGGGTCCGAGCCATCGGTTGGCAAGGCTTACCGCGTCCGTCTGTCGGGGTCGGTGACATCCGTTTGTCACCAGAACGCCCGAACACCCGGCAAGAACCATCCATCCCCACCAGACCGGCACCGTTTTC
>CAZWWW010000047.1:0-11471 GCA_964637715.1 uncultured Phycisphaeraceae bacterium
TACTATGTGGAGATCACTCCGCACGGTGGTGTGATCGTATACGGTCGGTCAGACGCTACACTCAACCCCGGCGGCGTGCGCATCGGGACAGCCGAAATCTACCGGCAGGTGGAGACCTTCGACGAAGTGCTCGACAGCGTCGTGGTGGGGAAAAACACGCCCGACGCGGACGTCGAGGTCTGCCTGTTTGTTGTATTGCGCGGCGGATTGACGCTCGATGACGCCCTCAGGGAGCGCATCAAACAGCGCATCGCCGCCGGTGCCACCAGACGGCACGTCCCCAAGTACATCAAGCAGGTAACGGCTGTGCCGTATACGATCAGCGGGAAAAAAGTCGAGTTGGCGGTTCGGCAAATGATTCACGGCGAACCAGTTCCCAACCGCGACGCACTGGCCAACCCGGATGTGCTCGAGCAATATGCGGGGATCGTTTAACTGCGCGTTAGTGCAGTTTGAGCGTTTCCCGTTCTTGTGCTCCGAGCCGCGGGCTTTAAGCCCGCGCGATCTTCCCGCTCTCGTGAGCGGTTCGAATGCCGAAGCACCGGATCATGTCGACGAACAATGCGCCCAAGCAAGCTCTGTCATTGTGTAGCGGTCGAATCACCGTTTCATCCAGCAAAACGACTCGATTCGGCGAGACACAATATCCGAAAGCGCTGCTATGAGGCGATCGTGGTTCCTTTTCAGCCCACAATTGCGCTCGTTATCGATGGCACGCAAGGCAGTCCGTGGAGACGCCCCGTTTTTCGTGGCAGGCCAGGCAATCATTCATGGGCATAACGAGCCGGTTGTAGCGGGGTGGGGTGACCAGCGTCGGTTGATCCCGATGACATTCCAGGCAGTCGATAGCGCCCGACGCGACGTGTCGGCGGTGAGAAAAGAAAACGTCGGGGCGGGTTCGTGTAACGCGGCGCCAGGGAATATCCTCACTTCGATCCTCGAACGCAAAGAGTGCATCCTTTTCGGGGTTGGTATGCTGCTCCTCGTCGATATCGTGGCAATCGAAACAGATATCCTTGCTCGGCAAACCGGCGAACACCCTTGTTTTCGCGTTGCGATGGCATTCGATGCACTGCAGGTTGGCGCTTTCGAGATGCACCACGTGATTAAAGGCGATGGGCTGCACGACGCGATCACCGCGTCCCGCGTAGGCCCGTGCAATGACGGCCATGCCCACAACGACGACCAGGATCCCGAGTATCGATATAATGCGCATCATTCCAGACGATCTCCTTGCGGTCGGGTCTTGCTGTTGTGACGTGATCGATGGTCGATCGTCACTTGGACCCGCCGGGCGGGGGTGTTTCGGTCGATGCCTCCAGAGATTTCAAAAACGCCAACAGATCAACCATTTCTCCGTCGTCGAACACCGGCCAAGTTATGCCCGCTTCGGACATTCGTTCGAGCATGGTTTCCCCGTGGTTCCACAGCGCCGTCGCCATATCGATCGGGGTGGCATCACGCCCCAGTTGGGAGACGGCGGGACCGACGGCGTGGGCCACTTCCCCTTGCTCGTGGCATGATGCACATCCCTTTTGAGTGAACACTCGTTCCCCGCGCGAGACGTTACCCTTTGCATCCCGGTTGCGCAGGGCGAGGACATAGGCCAGGATGTCGGCGAGCTCCTGCGCGGCGATCGGTTGTCGTTCCACGCCGCGCTCGCTCATGAGCTTGGCCATGTCCGGTGAATGGTTCCACATGCGCGAAGCGAGAGCGCCGACGGATACCGGCAAGTCGGCCGTCGACAGGTCCGGTCCGGCGCCGGGGTGGCATTGCCCACAGCCCTTTTGAACGAACAGCGCCTGACCGCGCGTCACGGATCCCGGATGGAGATACACCTTTTCCGCGCTGGTGCCGACGCTTCGTACATAGGCGATGATGTGTACGAGATCACTTCCTTCCAACTTCGGCCAGCTCACACCGTTCTGCTTCATCGCGGCGTCCATAACGGGTGCATGTTCCCACATCAATTGCGACCAGATGATCGGATTGGCATAGCTTCCCCATTTGGCCAGATCAGGCCCGATACCGCCGTCGGAGGTGTCAACAGAATGGCACGAAGCACAGCCTCTGCTCTGGAGCAACGCCCGGCCACGCGCGGGGTCACCCGGCTCATCCAGGCTCCGGACAAAGAAAAGCAGTGCAAACAAGTCAGCCATATCGTCACGCGTCAGTGCCGGCGGCGCGTGACCCGTGGCTTTCATGCGACTGAGCATTTTGGGGATATGGTTCCACATGGTTCCGGCAAGTTTCGCAGGAGACAGGCGTCCGGTGCGCGTGCGCCCCAAATCGGGACCGATGTGCCCCCCCTGGTCCCAGACGGCGTGGCAGGTGGTGCATTGCTTCTCTCGAAACACGCGCCACCCGCGCATGATATCGCCGGAGGCAGCACCGTTATCAGGAATGGGTTGTGCCGCGCCGGTCGAGACCAGGAACGTCAGGACCAGGGCGGGCATGGCCAGTGCGATTACGGTGTGGCGAAACCGGTTCGGTTGCATTGGATTCATTGTGCGGCTCCCACGCGCTCGGGGGATAGTCCCGACGTTGTCGGAGGCGTTTGGGGTTCAGGCAGATAGGCTTTGAGCCGTTCGGTCACCTCGGCGATCGACTTCTCGCGCCCTTCCTGGACCTCCCAGATCGACACGATCGGAAACACTTTTGTAAAGAGCACATACATGAGAATAAAGGCGGCGGTGCATCCGGCGAGAATGGACCACTCCACCCAGGTCGGGCTGTAGACGACGCTCGAGGCATGCGGAAGTCTTGGCTGTGACAGCGACGGCACCACGATGATGAAACGCTCCAGCCACATGCCGATGTTGATCAAAATCGAAGCGATCACGGTCCCCGCAATGGTGCGCGTGCGCTTCCGGCAAAGAATGGCCACCGGAATGACGAAGCAGGTCGTGACCATCGTCCAAAAATGCGGTGCAAACGCTCCGGAGATTTTCATCCAGAAAATGGCCATGTGGGCGGGTTCATTCCCATAGAAGGTTGTCAGGAACTCCGAGACGGTGAAATAAAACCACGCGAAGCACATCGCCAGCAACATCAGGCCCAGGTTGTTGAAATGAAGTTTCTTGAAGTATTCGTCCAGGTGATATACCCAGCGGATTAGCGCCATGGCGCAGATCAATGCGGCGATCCCCGAGAAAATAGCGCCCACGACGAAGTAGGGGCCGAAGATGGCGCTGTGCCACATCGGCTGAATGGTCATGGCGAAGATGAAGCTGATGACCGTATGCACGGAAACGGCAACCGGTATGACGATGATGGCCATGACACCGATGATGGTTTCAAGAATGCGTTTTTGTTTCGGCGTTCCGGTCCAGCCCAAGGCAAGCGTGCGATAAAACCAATGCCATTTGTTGGTGTGGTCTCGAAGGATGGCGATATCAGGAATCAGCGGGAGATACAGGTACGTCGTGCTCATAATCAGGTACACGGTTATGCTGCACACATCCCACAGCAGCGGCGACTGAAAGCGTCCGTGGTAGATGATATTCATGAGGCGATCGGGGCGCCCGAGGTCGATCAGCACGTTACCCACCCCGAATAAGATGACCATGACGGTGATCACCTCGGCGGAGCGCGTGATGGTACGGCGCCATTCCGCGCCCAAAATGCGCAGCACCGCCGAAATCAGGGTGCCGGCGTGGCTGATACCGATGAAGAAGACGAAGTTGGTGATGTAGAAGCCCCAATAAACCGGCCTGCCCAATCCGGTGACACCGAGACCTTTGCGGAATTGGGTGGAGTACGCAAAAACCGCAAACGCGATAATGGCGAGAAGCACACCGACGGTGAAATAGAAGCGCCCGCCGGTGTGGAGAATGGGTTCGAGCAGAATCGCATCTTCCTTGATGGGAGGAGGCGCCTGTTTTTTGCGGGCGGCTGGCACGTTAATCACCCTCACGAAGGTAAATGACTTTCGGTTTGGTTCCCAGATCCTCAAGGAGCCTGTAGGCCCGCCGGCTGTTGGCCAGTTGGGAGACTTCACTGTTCGGATCCGACATATCTCCAAACACCATCGCCTTGGTGGGGCAGGAGTCGACACAGGCGGGTGTATACTCGCCGGGTTCCAGGGGACGGTTTTCAGCGCGGGCGTTGTCACGAGCGTTTTGCAAACGGTGGTGGCAGAACGTACATTTCTCGACGACCCCTTTCGGTCTCACCGAGACATCCGGATCGAGCGCTTTGGCCATTGGTTCGGGCCAGTGCGGAGCGGTCCAATTGAAATAGCGCGCCGTGTAGGGACAGGCCGTTGTACAATACCGACAGCCGATGCAACGACTGAAAATCTGTCCGACGATGCCGTCTTCGTTGAGGAACGTGGCCCCGACGGGGCAGACTTTAACGCAGGGGGGGTTCTCACAATGAAAGCAGGGGCGCGGCAAAAGGCGCTCCAGCACTTTGGGGTGCTCGCCTTCTCCGGCAAAAGGAATCATCTCCATCCAGGTGAAGCTTCGCCCTCGGTCGGCCTCGTCCGGTCCCGTCGGCGGGAGATTGTTTTCCACCTGGCAGGCCGTCACACACGCCTGACAGGCCGTGCAACGATCCAGGTCGATCGTCATACCCCATTTAGCCATTTGCTCACATCCCATTCAGTGCGGTTCCATACCGCCTATACTCTGCGAATCGTCGCCCGCGTACCTGTCCAAAGCGATCGGCCCGTTAACGGATCGGGTTGCGCCTCGACAAGGTCGGCGGGATTGTCGCCGATACCCCTACACCATCGCCCGCCGGTCTGGTGACCGAGACCGAAGGGAACAGCGATCACACCGGGCATCAAACCTGAATAGACTTTTACGGGAAGCACGAGTTGGCCTCGGGGCGTCCGCACCTCCACCTTGTCGCCCGTGGCCACGTCAAACTGCTTTGCTGTTTCGGGGTGAAGCTCGACCCAGGTACGCCACTTCTGAAACATATACGCCCCGGCAATGTCATTGAGCCAGGGAAGGTTAGCGCTTGACACCGCGACAAGGTTGGGCAACGCATAGACATACAGTTCCAGGGGAAACGCTTTGTCCGGAGCGGGCACTTCCGTAGTACAATAGGGGAAAGACCGCCGATCGGGCGCGGGGGTATTGTCCAACGGAGGAATCGCCTCAAAGGATCGCGCCAAAAAGAGCGAACTGAACGCGAACCTGCCGGGCGGAGATTGGAATACGCGCTCCCATTCGCGGTGGAAATAGATGGGGTCCGTCCACCCTCCCCCCGTACGCACGCTCTTTCGGAAGGATTCGAAACTGTCGGCGAACGGCGCGCGCCAGCCTCGGGCTTCGAGCAATTGCGCCCAGCTTTCTTCATTCTCAGGCCCAAACGCCGCACCCTTTTTGGCCTGGAACAGCTCGTGACACACGGCATCGACAGCCTCCTTCGCATCAGCCCACGGCAGTGCGTTGGAAATCGTGTCACCGAGGCGCCGACTCAGCGACTTGACGATCGAGTAGGCGTCGCGGGTGTCGAGCGGTTGATCCATCACGGGTTGCGCCAGGGTCGCCACCGGGTGCCCCGTCAACGTGTGGCCCACATTGAAATCCCATCGATGCAGACCATGGAGCGACGGAAGAATAAGGTCGGCGTACCGATTGCTGTCATCATGATAAGCGGAACAGGCGACCACGAACGGAACGGAGGAAAGGGCGTTCCCGAAGCGCTTCCCTTCCGCAAGCGAAAACACCAAATCGGCGTCGATCAGGAACAGGGCTTTCGTGGGATAAGGTTGGCCTTTTTCAATGGCTTCGGAAAGGAGATCAACGGCGCTGCCCGCAAGACGGCGTTTACCCGGCGGATCATCCAGACGTCGCTTGCCAAGTCCTTGATCGGCGATCTCATCGATCGGGAAGGGGGTGTCGAGCAGGGAAAAGGCCTGAAAAACAGTGACCCCGCCGGGAACGTCGAGGTTGCCAACCAACGCGTTAAGGCAGTGGATGGCCATCCGGTCATAGGTTGCGGGTGCACCGCATCCACCGCCGTCGTAGCCCAAAGCGATTGCGGGTCGATTCATGCTGAACCCCCGCGCGATTCTGAACACATCGCCCTCCGACACGCCGGTTCGTTCCTTGACTATTGCCGGTGTGTAGTCCTGCAAGACCGTGCGGCGAAAACCGACGTGCGCCACGCCGCTCTGGTCCGTCCAATCGTCAAACCCGAAACCGTGCTGCTCAACGAACGCACGATCGTAGAGATCCTCACGAATCAACACATGAGCGATGCCCAGCGCCAGGGCGCCTTCTGTTCCGGGGTGGATCGGGAGCCACTCGTCCGCCTTGGCACCTGTCAGTGAATAGCGCGGTGCGATATGTACCCACCGGGGTCTGAAACCGGGTCGCCCCCGGCGAAAGTCCGCAAACGCTCTGGCGGACTGCTCAGCCGACCAATGGGCGTCAAGCCAAGCGCTGGAGAAGGACAGCACATAGGCGGCCTGCGTAATGTCGTAACCGATGCGCTGACGTATTCCCTGTGTGGCGAGCACCGCCGGGTGGACGCCCAGATTGTCGTCGGGAAACGCGTCGATAAAGTTCGGTGAACCGTACGCCTTCATGAACCGTTGCCAGGCCGTGCGCGTTAAGCCCCGGTCGCGTCCGATCACGGTGCAGAGCGATTCCGGGCCCGCGCCGCGCACCTGCTGCAACTTTTCGGCGATCCTGTCGAACGCCGCTTCCCACGCGATCGGCGCCCAACGCCCCGCGCCTCTTTCGCCAACCGATTGAAGCGGTTGTCTGAGGCGATCCGGGTTGTACAGATCCTGGAGCACCGCTGACGCCCGGGAGCAAAGCCCGCCTCGATTGATCGGATGGTTCTTGTTGCCGCGAACGCCCACCGCGCACCCGTGGACCATTCGAATCGTTAGCCCGCACCCGCCGGGGCACATCGGACACAGTGTGTTGACGAACCGCTCGCGCGGCGGTGCCTCTTCGGCGGTGGCATATTCAATAAACCAGGAGCGCGGTGCCGCCATGGCGCAGGCGGCGCTGCCGTAGGCCGCGCCCAGCGCGGTCAGGAAATCGCGACGATTGAGATTGAGCCAATCCGTCATTGACGCACCTTTCGCCTAAAACCCATCCGGATTCATGGACCCTTTGCGAGACGCCAGGACAAAACTCATGGTCACCGGTTGGATATGCTCGCCCGTGTCGTCCGAAACGAGCGTTTCTGTTGAGTATTCGTAGTGTAAGTCCGCCGTAATCGTCAGATGCCTGGCTTTGATATCCCGGAACGAGATATTGATGGTTCTCACTTCGTTGGGCTTGAGTCGCGTATCACGGCGCACCGACGCGGCTTCGACCATCAGCTCATGCTCGCGCGTGATCGGGCGCGCGTCCTTGTTGAGCAGGACGATCTCGAACGGAATCGTGCGCTGATCCACGACCTGACCGCCGTCGTGGATCGCTACGTCCAGATAGGCGCGGTGCTTGGGCATTCCTGTTGGGAAGCAATGACCGCTTCCTTTATTGGCCACCTTGACGTACACCCAGATGCGATCGCCGACCCATTCGTACCCGGCCAGTTCGAGTGTGACCGCGTTGCGAACGCGGTCCATATTGTGCGATCCGGATATGTTGTGCAGATTGACTCTCTTGCCCACATCTTCCTTAACATCCAGCGCGACGACACGACCCGGGACCAGCGGCATATGACAGTTCTGGCATTGCTTGCCCTGCCTGGCGTAGGAGCTGTTCTTCCACTCGCTGTACGTCCCCAGAACAGTCACGCCGTTCGCATTGCGGTACTCATGGCAGGAGGCACAAAACTCAGAGCGCGTATGAAGCTCGCTTTGGATGATCTTGTGGGCGGGCGACTGGGCATGATGGAGCGGTCCGTACTTGGTCTTGCCGAGCGTCAATCGGAACGGGTTGGCGGCGTCGGTCAGGTCCACGCGCTTGACACTGTGACAAAAATCGCACGTGACGCCTTCTGAGGGCGCGGCGTTACCCTTGTCCGACTCGTGTTCATTCCACGTGGTGGGGGCATGGCACCTGAGGCAAACATGAGATTGGCTTGTTCCGTAGTCATCGATGGTGCGCCGGTAGGCCGCCTGAAAAACAGGATCCGACCAGGCCTTGGCATGCATCGACTCGCGCCAGACGGCGTGGATCGCCTGATGGCATTCGCCACATACCTCGGGTGACGTCCAGCCGTTTGGATTGATCTTCGGCAGCGGTCTCGCCGGAGCGGACGCTTTGTCCTTCGAACCGTCTTGAGCCAAGGCCGTGGGTACCGCCCCGATCGCGAGCGGCATCGAGACAAGGATGATGAACTGAACCGCCTTTAGTCGAACCGTGCGACCTGAGGTAGACCCGAAGGAAACCTGTGATTTCGGCTTGGTACGATCCATGTTCATGGCCGACCACTCCTTTAATCTTGGTTCTTGACGATCATGGCGCGGACCACCCCGGTATAAAAACCGACGCCCCGCCGCATGCCCGACTAAAAGCTCATTCCTGTTTGCCCGTTAACGACCACGTTTAGTGCGTTTTCTGCTACCGTGTATCGATGAATCGAGTCGTTTTACCGGATGAAACAGTGATTCAACCACGACACAAAAATAGAGCGTGCTCTAGCTCATTTGCTTCGCCGCGCTTGTCTGGAGGTCATGCATCCACATCATTTGCATCTTCTGTAACCGGCGACCAATGACCCCGGCCAGGTTGCGCATGAACAGGTGGCCTGTATGGGGGTCGGTCTCGAAGAAATCCTCCAGGGTTGATCGGCTCAGCGCGGTCAATACGCAGCGCGTGGCACAGATGGCGCTGAGCGTGAACCGGTACGGATGAACGAGGGCCGACCACGCCACCACGTCGCCGGGTTGCAGCCTGTCCATGGCCACTTCACGCGTTACATTCAACACATGCAACGGAAAGACCAGATCCACCGTGCCTTCCTGCAGAATCATTAAATCAACCGCGTCCTCATCGCGATCGAACAGGCGGTGTCCCGCCTCAAGCGAACGCTGCCGTCCTTTGGAGCAGAGTTGTTCGACCACGTCGGGGGTAATACCGTCGAAAACCACCGACTGCGCGCACGTTGGCGATCCGTTCATGTTCTGACTCCAACTTGGACACTCAACAGCCGGTCGCTCTTCGAAAAGCCATCACGCTTAGACTGAAACCGGAACACAGGAAACTCCGATCACGTCCGCCCTCTCGGCAGACGTTAAGGTCGTCAATCCGGTGCGATTGCCGTCGGCTTACCTTGTGCTGCGCCGAAGCTCTTGTCGCGGGTTGCACGGTGTTTGCGCCGTGAATGCGCGGACTGATAGGGAAAAGAGTTTCCCAACCCTTCGTCGGCTGTCAGCTATACGCAGACCGCGGATCGCGTTCCCGAACAAGTCGCAACAGCGCGCCGGCGCAAGACGCCCAAGCTCTAAAGGCAAGCGTTCTTAAATCAAGACGGGACGCGCAGACGGCTCCGTTCGAATGTTTTTTTTGTAGCACGACGCGTGCCAAAGCGCCGAATATCTGCGTAGTGTTCAAAGGATATGATGTTACGAAAGATCTGGCATAGACTTTGCAAGGCGATCGCCAACCGGGCGAAGCGCGGTGAGTATCTGTTGCGCGGCCTTTCAAGAAGTTGGCGCGTGTGCGCTGAGGGTCTACAATCATTGCGCCGTGCGACGACAGGGCGGTCTTACTTCGTCGCACTCCCGTTCCGAATCTGAGAAAGAAGGCAGTCATGACTTTTCGTTTGAGCGCATTGTCAATCGTTTTCGTTGTCATCGCCGGGTACGTTTCAACAATCGGGCGCGCGGGGGCGGACGACCACATGGTCACCGCTACGGCTCTGGTCAGCGCGAACGCGGTTACGGTCGACGACCAGCCTTCCTATGCCTATGTCGGGTCCAAGAAGTGCAAGAAGTGCCACTTCAAGCAATACAAGAGTTGGGCGAAGACGAAGATGAGCCACGCGTTTGATATCCTCAAACCCGGTGAACACAAGGAAGCGAAAGAGAAGTTTCACGTAGACGTCACCAAGGATTTCACGAAAGATGCGAAATGCCTTAAATGTCACACCGTCGGCTTTGGAAAGAAGGGTGGTTACGTAACGCCTGATCCGACCGACAAAAAGGCCGTACGCAAGGCCAAGAAACTCATGGGCGTCGGGTGCGAAAGCTGTCATGGTCCGGGAAGCGCCTACATCAAGGTCTTTGAGGATATTCTTAAAACGAAGCGCAAGTATGACCCGGAAGAGTTGTACGCCGTCGGGCTTAATCGGATCGACGAGACCGTCTGCAAGACCTGTCACAATGAGGAAAGCCCGACCATCAATCCGGGTGACTCTTTCGATTTCGAGAAGCGAAAGGCCGAGGGAACCCATGAGCATTTTCCGCTGAAGCAGCGGAACAAGTAGCGGATGCGCCGCCGGGGCAGGACAGGCGCGTGTCGTCGAAAAGGATTGGAACCTCGACAGTCAGGGAGATGAAATGCGCTCATTCCGTTTGTTGGCCGCGCCGCTCGTGGCCACGGCACTATTAGGCTCGACGGGCTGCGGTAGCAACCTGCGTGAGGTACTGTATCAGGCTGCCAGCGCCTCCGGGCAATCCTTGCTCGACGGTCTTTTCACTGATTTTCAGAACAACGTCGCCGACGCGTTCGACCAGGCGAATCAGCCCCAAACTGTGGAGCAACCGGCGGACGGCGGCGATACGACGCCGGTTGACGAAACGCCGATCCAAGACCTGACGGGTGATCCCATCGCCGGCGAAGACCTCTTTACAGCGAATAACTGTTCGGCGTGCCATTGCGCGGATGCGGTTGGAGGATGTGCGCTGAATGCGCCCGGTCTCGTCGGGATATCTTCCGACGAGTTGGACGGGCGTCTCCGTGGTGACCTGGAGCACCCGGGCGGAAAGTTCACGTTTTCCAATCAGGACATCGTTGACTTGGAAGCCTTTTTGGCCAGCTTGAGCGGTGGCTAGAGAAAGCGCTGTTCTTTTGTTCAGCGGTCGAATCGGCGGTTCCCCCTGTGAATCGACTCGTGAACAGCGCATGTTCACTGCGCCCGGTTAGCAGGCAGCGGTTATATCCACGCTTTGAGCTCGACGAACCCGACCTGATCGCCCAATCGGCTTCTTGCCGGTGTGCCATCATTTTCCAAGTGGTCAAACGTCCCGCCTGCGGGCATAATGAGCCCCACACGCGCGCAAGCGCACCATGAAGGCGAACCGACCGGCGGCCACCATGTCCCTACAACCCGATATCAACAGTGGGCGCCTCTGGGTTGAGGAGGGCGAGCAGCGGGTCGGCACGGTGGTCGACGTTGCGCCGGTACTCAACGTCCACCGGACCTACAGCTTTTCGGTGACCGACGAGCTCGCACGTTGTCTGGCGGTGGGGCAACGCGTGCGGATCTCGCTCGGCAAATCCGGTCGGCCCGCGGTCGGATTCGTTGTGGCGATTGACAGGCGGCGGTGGGACAGCACGCTGCGACCGCTGTCCGGCGTCGTGGACGACGAGAGTTTTCTTTCT
>CAZWWW010000048.1:0-11416 GCA_964637715.1 uncultured Phycisphaeraceae bacterium
CGCCACAACGAGTTGCGAGACTAAGGGCGCTGGGACTCGAACCCAGAACCTACGGCTTAAAAGGCCGTTGCTCTGCCGATTGAGCTACGCCCCCGCAAGACGATCGTGTTCGTCAACGGGCATCTCATCTCTGAGAATCTCATCTCTGCGCTGCCCGGTGACCCGCATTGGAGCCGCGCGAACACGCGTGCTGATGAAGTGATTATAGGCAGGGGCGCGATCGGGCCAAGTGGCCACAGTGCTTCGACTTTTGGTACGTCGGTGGTGTGAGAGAATGCACCGGAAAACGGAGCGAGTGCGCTACAGGAAAAGACTGAGCCCCGCGCCGAGGCCGGTGACACATCGCTCGGAGATTCGTGCACGCGACGCGTCGGGTCCACGACAGGACCGGCGATCGTCAATAACGACGCGGTATGAACAGGCGACTCACAAACTCTCCGCGATCCGCTGATCGATCCACCCTGGACAACGCGCATCGGACTCGATCTCCGGCAGCCTCTCAGCCGGTGAGGCCCGAATCTCATCCGGGCGATCAATCGCGGGCGTTAGATCCGGGTTCATCGCCCTCCCGGTTTTCCGCAGGCGCCCTGCGCGTATAAATCAACACATGCTCCGGGCAAACGCTTGCTATGCAACCCCGGCACACCGGATCATAATCCGCGGTGGTCAGTTTGCGCGTCAGCACGTCGAATCCAAGCGATCGATACAGCTCGATGGCCTCCTCAACACGATCCGCATCCACCGAATAGCGCCGCACCCAACCCGCTGCAACCAGCCGGTCGTCCGCTTCCGGCACACAGGTACGGGGGCTCGATTCGGTGTCCGACCCGAGGATGACAAAGCGCTGCATCACGATCAACGACGTCCTTGAACCTGCGCCGGATTCGCCGCAGCACCGGCGCGTTCCTGTTTGAGCATGTCAAGGCGCCGATGACCCAGAATCGCCGCGCCGAGCGCAGCGACGTATTGGACGGTATCCGGTTCGGGCACGTTGACCTCGCTGTTCAGTTGCTTGCGCACCGCGCGCGCCATCGTCTCGAAGCGTAGAATACCGCCAACGAGTGTGTACTCAGCCTCCCCCCTGACCCGTTTCATAAGTTGAACCGATCGACCGGTCAGTGATTCGATCGCACCCTGCATGATGTCCGACGGCGATGTGCCGAGGGAGAGATGGTTGATGACTTCGGATTCGGCGAAGACGGCGCATACCCCCGAGATGGGAACCGGCTCTTTGGAGGTCAACACCAACGGACCGATCTCGTCCGTCGTGAAGCCCATGTATCGGGCGGTCTTTTCCAGGAACGCACCGGTACCGGCGGCACACTTGTCATTCAGGCGAAAGGACATCACCTGGAAGGCGTCATCGACCCGGCTGGCTTTCATGGTTTGCCCACCGACGTCGAGTACCGTCCGCGTTCCGGGAAACAAGAAACCGGCCCCGCGCGCCGTCGCGGTCAGATCGGTCACATGAAGATCCTTGAATTCAACCTGGTGGCGACCGATTCCTGTTGCGACGACGTAGGACACCTCTTCCTCTTCAAGACCTGCCTTTTTCAGGCATTCCTGGAAAGCGGATCGGGCGGACTCGGCCAGCTTAAAGCCGGTCGGTCTGATCGCGCGGCGGAGGATGCGCCTGCGTTCATCCAAAAGAACGGCCTTTATGTAGGTCGACCCGACATCGATGCCCGCCGTGACAGTCATTCTCCGATCTCCGCAGTTTCACGTGGGCTTCTGCTGGACACGATGTAATCGAGTGCAAACAGCGCCGCGCCCAACGCGCCCATAAAATGAGATTCCTCGCTGACGTTCAGCCGCCGTTCGACCTTTTCTTCCAACGCGCGGATCATCGCTACGTTGCGTGTAACGCCGCCGGTAAAGGTCACTTCGTCCTCGATGCCCACGCGGCGGAGCAGGCCGGCTGATCGGCTCGCAATGGATTGATGCACACCCCAGAGAATGTCCTCGATTTTCTTGCCTTTTCCCAACCAGGATAAGACCTCGGACTCGGCGAAGACCGTGCAGGTGGTGCTGATGCGCACCGGTTTCTGGAACTGCAGAGCCCGGGCACCCAGCTCGCTGAGCGGAATGTCCAGCGCCGCGGCGGCGGCTCCGAGGAACCGGCCCGTTCCCGCGGCGCACTTGTCATTCATACAGAAGTCGATGATCTGGCCCGCGCTGCCGACGCGAATCGCCTTGGTGTCCTGTCCGCCCATATCGACGACGGTATGTGTGCCGGGGAACATGTGTACGGCACCGCGCCCGTGGCAGCTTATCTCCGTAACCTGCGCATTTCCGAACGTGACCCGATAGCGTCCGTAGCCCGTCCCCACGACGTATTCGACCTCCACTTCGCGCAGGCCGGCGTTTTCCAGCGCCTCCGCGTACGCGTGTTCCGCCGCCAGAACGACGTTGGCGCCCGTATCGATCAGCGCACGACCGGCGATCTCTCGCTTTTCGTTGATGATTACCGCTTTTGTCTGCGTCGAACCAACGTCGACACCCGCTGCATAAGCCATCGCACACCCTTCTCCCTATGAAACGCCGCTGAGTCGACGGCGGGAATCCAGCCCCTCAAAGAACGCGTCGATCCTGTTTTTCATCTGGGCTTCCGAAACGACCCGCCGGTCCATCATGTCCGACTCAACGAAAAGACTGGGGATGTCGTACTTCTGAGCCATGAAGCGCCGGCTATCAGCCAACCCCGTCGATACCGTGCGACAACTCTTGATCGGATGGTAGACGATCCCGTCCACGTCGTAGTCGTCGACCATGGCGCTAAGTGCCCGCTCCTGGTAGAACATACTGTCCATAGCGTCCCGAACGCTCACGAGCACGCCCTCAGCCAGACTCTCTATCGGTCGGGCGATGTCATACTCGAACCCCCTGTTCGCACCGCCCGACGCAAACCACAGATAAGTGGAATTGATGAACGTCCCTCGCCAGTCGGTAAACAATTCGTTGAAGCGCCTGAAAATCGGATAACACGGCACGCCGACAAAAAGCAATCGGTAGGCCTCTTCCGTCAACGCACCGATACCGTGCGCCGCCTTGTACTCCATCTCTTCAACGAGTTCGGTGAAGTAGCGACCCCCCTCCCTGGTTCCTCGGAATCCGTTGGCCACGCCTAGATAGATCGTGCCGTCCGTCAGCGCGTTAAAGGGTGCAGGACGCGCCTTGTTGAGCTCGAGCACCCGCTTCCACCCAACACTCATTTCGTTCGCATAGCCCAATACCTCGCGCAGTCTGTCCACGTCGAAGCGGCGACCGGTCACCCGTTCACAAAGGGCAATCAACTCCTTGAGTTGCCCCTCGACGTACCGGCGGTCGTTCTCGAAATCGCGATCACCGCGCCCCGTTTGGTCGCTGGCCTGTCGCGACCCCGGAATGTCAATAACGAAAACCGGCACGCCGTACATACGCTGCCAAATCTCCGCCCATTTGATGTAGGTGTTGCACGCGTTTGTCGCTACGGCGATCTCCGGTTTGGGGATCTTGCCCATCGGGTGCGCGCCGCCGCGAAGCTGAAGCGCGACGTCCGCCTTTACGTAGCCGCAGATGTCCGGCGAATAGCCGTAGTCCTCCGCCTCGCTCAAATACTCATGCGCGACGCGGCGCACCGCGGTCTGAAGCGAGTTGATTTCGGGGAACACGATGGGCAGATCGAAACAGGTTAGAATCTCGTTGAGACTTCCCATCACGAAGACGTACGCGGCCCGGCGATCCTGGTCCGCCGCGTCGGAAAGCGAGGAGAACCAATCGCGGAACAACTGGGCCCCGTCGCGGTTACCCCGTCCGACCAATCCGTTTTTTGTTTCGGTTTCCATAGATGACTCGCTGTGATCAGGCGAAGAGCAGGTTCTCCATAAAGGTTTCCACCTGCAGTTCCAAATGGTCGAATGACGTCATGTTCTCTTCGAACTCACTCACGAAATATGGGATGTGCCGCTTGTCCAGCGCATTCGTATAGGCGACCTGCTCCTCCAAACCGGGCTCACACATTTTGGCGGCTGTGATAATGACGGCGTCGGCATGGCAACGCTTCATGCGCTGCAACAACATCTCCTCTTTCGGCTTTCTGTCGTCATGTTGAACGGGACTGTACGAGGAGCGTTCGAGGTAGGAGGACGCGAGGTTCCCAATGGGATCACCGTCGGTTGGAACATCGTCAACGATCCAGCGCAGCCCGATCAGAAGATCATCGTCGACCAGGTAACAGGTGCGACCCAACATGCGAATCATGTCCAGGGGCGGCTGCTCGCAGAACCCTCCCTCGAACACGACACGGATCCGATCCTGGCGCTTGGCGGTACGTTCTTTCAGCATGGGAAGAACCGCCTGCAAAAGCTGATTATGCTCCTCACGCGGGATCATGCCCGCGACCGACACGAGACTGTAGGCGTCTTCGGCGGCGATCAACCACGGCGTGGCGCGTTTGATTTCGTACAATGCACGTATCAGACGGCGATTCTCATTGAACACTTCGATGGAGTTGCGCAAGGCGGCGTCGGACACGGGCGTACCGGCGACATCCTCGACCGTGCGTTTGAGCCGGTTGTATTCATCGCTCAGATAACCAACGCTGTGCGATGAGTTCGCGTTTTGCGGCAAGTAAAGAATCTGGCAGGGGTAGGTAAAGCTGCGCCCCCAGATAGCCGCGAGATTGCGCGCCGCGTCGCAGATCGGATGCGATACGAACATGTCCAACTCGAGCGCACCGCTCATCGCCAGCTCGAGCGACGACTTCAAGATCGAACAGAGATAGGACCCGAAGTGGGAATCCGCGTGTGTCGGATCAACCGGCGCACCGCGCAGCTTCACGGGAAGCATGCCTGCCGCGTGAACGATCTCTTCCGGGAAGTAGACCTGAAAATGACCGACGACTTTCCCGCCCGTATCCCGCCAGCGCTGAACGGTGGGGAACGTCGGATCCTCGACCAGCTCGCGGCAGGCCCAGAGCGTTTCATCCAACGACTTACCACGCCATTCTGGAAACACAACGTTGCTCATCGGTCTCCTCAACCATCTATAAAGCGATGCGCCCTAATGTTGGACCGGGGATCGTCACTTTGCCACGTCTCCGCCGGTCGCCCCTCCCGCGGGGTCAACCTCCGCCAATCCGTTCTCGGTCGGGTACTCCCAGCCGGGAAGCTGAACGCTCACGCACGAATAGTCCATTTTCTGGCCGCGTTGCCCACGATCGAGCAGCGCCAGCAAACCGGCGCGAATATACGGATTTTTTTTCGGATTGAACGTCTCACCGGTTTCCCTGGCGAGCGATTCGTCGTCCGCGCCGCGGGCGAGTTCCTGTTTGAACAGCGCCCGCGAGTACGGCGCGTCCTTGGCCATCTGCCGGGCGCGTTCGTATCCTCGTCGAAGCCCCGTGTGTTCATCATCGTACACACCGTTGCTCAGACCGAGTTGCAAGGCGCGATCCGCCGTAAACCCCTGATCGAACAGCTCGAAGATGGACGAGTCCCCTAATCCGAGACGTTTGAGTTCGCCCACCGCACCGAAACCGGGAAGAATTGCGTAGTCAAGTTCCGGTTGGTTATAGGTGTTCTTTTGTCCCCATGTGGTGTCTCTTTCGAGCGAGTCGAACGTAGCGCCGAAGGCGCGCACGTCGTAACGCAGGTCAAGAAAATAAGTGAATTCCGCCCCGCCGCCCCACTTCTCGCCGAAGACGCCGATGGACGCCACGGGACTCCGTTGAATCAAACGGAACAGGCTGACCGCGTTGCGACTGGAATCAGCCGCCTGCGCTTCGTCCAGTGGAGCGTACCCCTGCTCGCGCTCGAACCAGCCGCGATTGAACTCTCGTGCATCGGCACCGAGCATGCGCATCCCGCCGCCGCCGGACGTGAACAGCACGGCACCGCACGCACCTTTTTGGTGGAGCGCCAGCACGCGTCCGAACGCGTGGGCGAGTTGATCGATAACCGCTTTGTTGAATACGTTGCCGCGCAGCGGACTGTTGAACACGATGCTTGCGACGCGCTCTTTCGAGGAGGGCGCGATCATTTTGAGATCGAGGTAGCAACCCCGGTACTGCCCGGTTTCGACATCGAGTTCCGCAACCGGCGTTTTGTAATACCGGCCATAGCCCAGCAGTCGCGAGCGGTTTCGACGCTTCAAATCCCACAGCAGACAGGGTCGGTCTTTGCGGGGCCCGACGGCGCCCTCCACGTCGAGCATCTCCACCATGAACGGATCGTCGGCGTTCTCATCGCGGGCCCGGCGAATCAACTCGATCAATCCGTCGATCGTCAGCCGCGCTATGAGCCTGTCGATCAGTTCGATCAGGCCAACCTTGAAACGAAGCCCCGCCCGCGTCGCCATGTTGATCTGCCCCGGCGAAGCCACGCGATCCTGGATCATATCCATCGCATAAAGGCAGAGCGGCAGCGCGTAGCGCCGAAAGGCACACCCGCCGGCGTCGTTGGCACAGGCCACGTGCACGAGCGATTCGGCGCTCTTGATGCGACCGGCCACGCGATCCTGTTCAGCCGCCTCGTAGTAGGACCAGTAGTTTTTTCGTGATACCTCTCCCACCGCAACGTATTCGCCGGACGCCGGGTCGAAGACCGCCGTCGGACGCGGGCGGTCACCGTCACTCCATCTATAAAAGCCGCGTCGCTCAGGCGATGCGATACCCGTGCCGCCCTGCGCTTCGAGGCGCTCGATCCATTTCGGATAGAACGCGCCGTCGCGTTGATACAGACTGCGCAGTCGATCGGTCTTGGGGAGCGCCGTTCCGAAGTGTCTCGATGACTCCGTATAGGGCATGTGGCCGGTCTGATCGAGAACCTGAAAAGGGTTGGCAGTGAACAGGTCCCAAAGCCCGCCAAGCTCAACGATGTCCCGCGACGTCTTGACATCCCATGAGATCAGCGCGCCCATCGCCTGAAAAATAGGATCGGTGATGTAACCGTGATGATCCAAGGGCAGCGCGATAACCGTCTTTTCCAGAATCTGATCGGCGAACACCGTAGCGAAATGAAACGTCGCAGCGGAGGCATATTTACCCTTCATCACGTCGATGAGCCGATTGGCCTCGAACGGATAGTATCCGTGAACCGTCACGAACTTTTCGCGGAACGCTTCGGACTTGAATAGCTCGGCCAGCTCGGCGGTCGTGTGCGATGAAGTATTCGAGAAAACCGCGGCGAGTTCCCCGGGATCAGCGGCGTCCTCGATCTGCGCGAAGATCGAGGCCTTTATGTCCTCTCGCTCCGTGGCAACTTCCCAAATAATGTCGGCCTTGTCGATCGAACCGTAGTCGCACGTATAAGTCATGCGCGCCAGACGCTCCGCCGCCTCCGCTTCGCGTATCCGGGACGCGGCTATATCCTGCCGCCAGATTGCCTCAAACCGCGTGCGGGCGGCGTCGAGCGCCTCCTTTTTCACATCAAGTAGAATGACGGCGTAGTCCGTTTTTCTGAGCAGGTCGATGACGATCCCCTGCCCCATGGTGCCGCCGCCGATAACCGCGACACATCGGATTTCGTTGACGCGGCGAACGGCCGGTTCAATCGACTTGTCGCCAAAGGAAAATGCGCGTTTCATTGAATCATTCCGTTAACTGATCGACTATCACGTCGTTACCGTGTGTTTCGCACAATGACGGCCATACCCTGACCGCCACCGATACACGCCGAGGCGCAGCCATGCTCAACGTTACGGCGTTTCATTTCATACATGAGGTCTACAATCATGCGCACGCCGGTAGCGGCCAGTGGATGTCCCAACGCGATCGCCCCGCCGTTGACGTTGACACGATCCCGGGGAAGACCAAGCTCTTTTTCGACCCCGAGGTATTGCGCGGCGAACGCCTCGTTGATTTCCCACAGGCCTATATCCTGCTGATCGAGCGCGGCGCGCCGCAGCGCCTGCCTGATGGACGGTACCGGACCGCAACCCATGATGCGTGGATCAACCCCGCACACGCCGTAGCTCACGATTTCGAATTGCGTGGACCAATCGTTTTGCTGCGCGAATCCGCGATCAGCGAGCACCACCGCCGCCGCACCGTCGCTCAATTCGCTGGCGTTACCTGCGGATACGAGTTTGTTCGGCGTAATGCCGGGCAGCTTCGCCAGCGCGTCGACGGTAGTATGGCGGGTGCATTCGTCCCGGGCGAGGTATACCGGTCGTCCGCTCAGATCCGTGGCGTCGATCGCAAACATACCGCGCATCGCGTCGCCGCCGTTCACATAGCTTTCCCGATAGGCCTTGCGTGCGCGTTCGTGGGAGAGCGCCGCAAACGCGTCGCATGCTTCGCGCGTCACACCGACCTGCGCACCATATTCGTCGGCGGTGCGCATCATGGTGGTATGGGCCAGATCGTGATTCAGCCCCGCCAGCATCGTGTCTTCGACGGTGCCGCCTTCTTCGAACTCCCAGAAATTGGCTTCACGGCGCGGGGCGCGAATCACCTGCGGCGTGCGCGACATCACCTCGCTGCCGAAGCAGAGCGCCGTTTTGGCGTCGTCCACCCGCTCGGGCATGACGAGCTGCTGCATCGCACTCACAACCGCTTGCAACCCGGAACCGCAAATACGCTGCACCATCAGCGCAGGCGTTTCAATTCTCAACCGACATCGCAGCCCAACGTTGCGCGGGAAATAGATGTCCTGCGCACCGGGTGCCGTGAACTGATAGACGTTCGCGCCGACAGCCGTATCGATTTGTTCAGGACCGACGCCGCTCCGGCGAATCGCCTCCTCACAGGCAAACGTAGCCAGATCTTCCGGGGCGAAGTGCGCAAGAGCGCCGCACTTGACGCCGATGGGGGTTCGCGCGCCGTCGACAATGACAACAGATGGATGTTCGCTTCTCACCATTTACGCCCTCTGCAACTGTGGCCGTCGAATCTGAATCACCCGATCGCTGCACGTTGGCGCAAACAGGTCATCCAGGGCGTTCTTGTAGTTGGCGATCACCGCCTTGCGTACGGTCTTGCCCGACGGCGTTAACTCTCCGTTTCCCACCGTCGGCTCTCGATCGGTCAATATCGCCCGTTGAACGCGGTGATACTTCACTTCAATCTGCGCATTAAGCCGCTCGATTTCCCGGCTCATGAACGCCCGAACATCCGAATTCTCAAGCAGCCCGTCACTCGGAATGCCCTGGTCGCGGGCCCACTGAGTCAGCTCGCTCATAGCCGGGTAGACAAGGGCGGCCACGAAGTCCTCTCCGCTGCCCACCACCACCGCCTGGTTGATGTAACGCGACTCATTGACAAGCATGGTCTCGATGCGCTGCGGATGGACCTTTTCGCCGGTTGTAAGTTTGAAGGCGCCGTCCTTGCGACCGAAGATGCGAAGACCGTTCTTGGTGAACTCGCCCAGGTCTCCGGTTTTGAACCAACCGTCTGCGTCGAGGACGTGAGCAGTGGCCTCTTCGTCATCCAGGTAGCCGCTCATCACGTTGGGGCCTTTAACGAGAATCTCTTGATCGTCGTCGATGCGCACCGAGACGCCGGGTATGGGGAATCCGACGTAACCGCTACGCCACGAGCCATCGAGCGTTGTCAGGGTCACGCTCGGCGAGGTTTCGGTCAGCCCCCAGCCTTCGAGGACGGGGATGTTGTGCTCACGATAGGTAGCCGCCACCGGCGCAGGCAAAGAAGCCCCGGCTGTGAACACGAAACGAAGTCTCCCCCCGAAGACGATACGATCGACGTCCTGATTCGCGCGGCAGCTCGTTACGAGCAGATCATGCACGCGCGGCACACTGAAAAACATCGTCGGATCGAAAGCGTTCCAATTGGCGATCAACCGATCGACGTTCCGCCCGCGGGAATCGTCCAGGCACAGTTCACACCCGTGGTAGAAGGCCAGGAACCGCTCGAAGATACCGCCGAAGCTGTGGTGCCACGGCAGGTAGCTCATCAAAACATCCTGATCGCTCACGTCCCAGATAAGTTCCACGGCTTTTTGCTGGGTGATGATATTGCGGTGGCTGAGACGAACACCCTTGGGCGGACCGGTTGTTCCCGAGGTATACATTACGAGACATGCGTCATCTGTCCGGATCGTATCAATTCGCTCGTCGAGTTCGCTGTCGGTCGTTTCGGATGATTGGAGCAAGTCGGAGAAGGGCAACGCCCCCCACGCCTTACAATCGGTGCTTTGGTCCATGGCAAAATATTTCTTGATCCACGGATGCCGTTCCGCTTCGATTTTCTCGAGCTGGTGCATTCCGGAAACGATCACGAATTTCGGCTTCGCGTGTCCCAACACATAGGCGATCTGACGCGGGGGATACCCGGCGAACATCGGAACCGTTACGGCACCGATGGCCATGATGGCCAGGTCCGTCTCGAACATCTCCGGCCTGTTCTCCGAGATGATCCCGATTCGATCGCCCGGGCGTATACCGAGATCGATCAGCCTCAGCGCGATCGAACGCACCGCGTTGGAAAACTGTGTCCACGTAATCAGCGATTCTTCATCACCCCGCCGCGTGCGCATGAACGGCTTATCGTTGAACCGAGCGACGCGGTTTCGGAGCACGACCCCTAACGACGGCTCATACTCACCGAGCGGGATCTTATTCGTGTGCACCTCGCCGACCCGCTTGATGCCGATCTGCTCATCGAGGCCCTGTGACGTCGTCTGGCAGTAGGCCAGGCAGGTATCGCGCAGTAGCTCCTTGGTCAGCACGAAGCGTTCGTCCGGCGACTTTTGCGGGAAGTCTACGCTCATCGGGTCCAGCCCGCTTCGACGGCGCACAAGGTGGGACGCGACGAAATAGACGATGTTCGTGGCCAGCTCTTTGATATGCGAACACCCCGCGCGACCGCCCACGCGACGTATGATCTCCGCCAGCACCCCGCGTTCGATACGCAGCCCCACGAGGCGCTCCGCCGCGGCTTCCACCTCCCGACACACGGGAAACGGTACGCGGACCATCTTGAGACGGCTGCTCACGATCTGCTCGTCGGGCAAGTAGATTCTGATGTCGAGCTTGATTAAATGCTCGTCATCGAGCAGCGTGCCGATCACGGCGACATGGTCGGCACCGGCGTCGAAGAGTTCGATACTAATGTTGCGTTGAGAGGTCAATTGCATGTTGGTAGCTCCTGCTTGTCCGTCGTTGATCGTGCGGTCTCGATAGCGAATGGCGCGCGCCATGGACGCCTGGACCTGGCGTCTGAGTGATTTGAACAACGCTTCCGCTTCTAACAGACCGGCCCTGGCGGCGTAACGACATAACGGCGTAAGAATCCACTCCTCGTTGGGGAACAGCGTGACCGTGTCCAGCCCGTTCTCCAGCGCATCGCGAAACGCCTTGAGTGAACTGGTCGTGTGTCCGGCGAAGGACATGATGGTGGCACGATGCTTCGCCCAGATGTCCTCATACGTGGCCTCGGGCGGGTACGCGCCGACGGCTTGACCTACGTCAAACACCGCAC
>CAZWWW010000049.1:0-11267 GCA_964637715.1 uncultured Phycisphaeraceae bacterium
GCGGTCGAATCACTGTTTCATCCGGCAAAACGACTCGATTCGGCGATACACAATAGCAGAAAACGCTCTAGTCAACGCATCTCAAAGAACAAAGGTTTGGTCGCCAAAAACGGTGCTTGCTCGGGTAGCGCACGGGAACGGTTTCGGGCTACTTGTTGCGGATCGCCCTTGGCCCCCCGTTCCCACAAGGGGAAACAACGGGGTCGCTCGCAAGGTCATCGCTGAATCCACTCTAGATCCACTACGCGTCACTCACGGTCTGAGTTCACGGACAGCGGCACCGGACCGTTCGGAGCAAGCAACGGTAGCGGGGAAACCGCATCTCGCGGAGCGCCGGCGTTTCGGCTCGCGCCGATCGAGGTCTGGCTGCCTGGGGTACTCCGAACCTACGCCCACCGTCGCGCCCAGCATCGGCAGCAAACATATCAGCCCAAGCCACCGTCAAGCGTCGTCGAAAAAACCGTGAATAACCACTAGCGGCGCCCGGGATCGAACCGGGGACCTTGGGGTTATGAATCCCACGCTCTAAACCATCTGAGCTACGCCGCCAACGACCCTGTTCCAGCAAGCACGCGTTCTCGATCAACGTCTCTTATCACTCGGACGTTTCAAGAACCGCTGGGCTGCGAGAGCCAACTTATTCGGCGACGAGAATAACTGCTTGGGCGCGAGACCGCAACGGGATGACCATTGTCGCGCAACCTCGCCGGTGCTTGCGGCGTGCCACAACAAACCGACCAACGGCTCACCGCCACGGAATCAACCGTTTCCGTTCGGACGCCACACGGTAACCAAGATCACTCTACGGCCTTCTCTGTTATTGTGTATCGCCGCATCGAGTCGGTTTACCGGATAAAACAGTGATTCGACCGCTACGCAAGAATAGAGCCTGCTCTCAACAACAATCACTTCGCGTCTTTAACCTCGTACTCCGCATCGATGACGTCGTCATCCGTAGTCTCCTTAGTCGACGTGCCGGGAGTCTGTCCGTCGCCCGTGTGAGCTTCGGTATCGCGAGGCGTACCGGACGCCTGTTCTTTGGCCACTTGTTCATAAACCGCCTTGCCTAGCTCCTGCGCATCGGCCATGAGTTTGTCGAACGACTTTTTGAGCGCGTCGCGGTCGTCCCCTTTCAGCGCCGCCCGAACGTTGTTGATCGACGACTCTATGCTTGAACGCACCTCGGGGGTCACCTTATCGCCGTAGTCGGCAAGCTGCTTTTCGATCTCGAACGCGGCGCTCTCGGCCTGGTTGCGAAGCTTGATGAGCTCTGCCTTTTCCAGATCTTCAGCAGCGTGTTCCTGGGCCTCACGCTTCATGCGCTCGATCTCCTCTTGAGACAGCCCGCCGCTGCCTTCGATACGGATCGATTGCTCCTTGCCGGTGGCTTTGTCTTTCGCCGTAACACTTAAAATACCGTTTCGATCGATGTCGAACGTGACCGCGATCTGCGGCAGACCGCGCGGCGCGGGCGCGATGCCGGTCAGGTTAAACCGACCAAGCACGCGGTTGTCCGACGCCATCGGACGGTTGCCCTGAAGCACGTTGATGGTTACTTCAGTCTGATTATCCGCCGCGGTCGAGAAGGTTTCCGTTTTAGAGGTCGGAATGGTCGTATTCGCTTCAATCAACGGCGTCGCCACGCCACCGAGCGTTTCAACGCCAAGTGTCAGCGGCGTGACGTCGAGCAGCACAATATCTTCCTTGTCGCCCGAAAGCACAGCACCCTGAATCGCAGCGCCAATGGCCACAACTTCATCCGGGTTGATGCTCTTGTTGGGTTCCCTCTTGAACACATCGCGTGCCAACTCTTGAACCGCCGGCATGCGCGTCGACCCACCAACCAGCACGACCTCGTCAATTTCGTCTGGTGAAAGCTTCGCGCCTTCCAGCGCTTCCATGACCGGCTTTCGACAGCGTTCGGTTAGGTGGCGTGTCAATTCTTCGAACTGACTTCGCGTAACCGTGATCTGCAGGTGCTTGGGTCCACTGGCGGTCGCGGTCACATATGGCAGGTTGATCGCCGTTTCCATGACCGTGGACAGTTCACACTTGGCCTTCTCGGCGGCTTCTTTGAGACGCTGCAAGGCCATCGGATCATCTCGAAGATCGACGCCCTCTTGCTTGCGGAAGGTCTCAGCCAGGAACTTGATGAGCTCCTCATCGTAGTCGTCGCCACCGAGGTGCCCGTCACCGCTGGTGGATTTGACCTCGAACGTGCCGATCTCCGGATCGATTTCGAGGATCGAAATGTCGAAGGTTCCACCGCCCAGATCGAACACCGCGATGGTCTGTTCCGTTTTCTTGTCGAGTCCGTAGGCGAGCGCGGCTGCGGTTGGTTCGTTGATAATCCGGTCGACCTTCAGACCGGCGATCTCACCAGCGTCTTTGGTGGCTTTACGCTGCGCGTCGTTGTAATAAGCCGGAACCGTAATGACCGCACGGTCGACCGTTCCACCGAGATAGTCCTCCGCCGTCTTCTTCAGATCCTGAAGAATCATGGCGCTGATTTCCGGTGGGGTGTATTGCTTCCCGCGTATGTCGACCTTGACCAGCTCTTCGGAACCGCCCACCACGTTATACGGAACGATCTTCTCTTCCTGGGCGACCTCGTTGTGACGACGCCCCATGAACCGCTTGATCGAAAAAACCGTGTTCTCAGGATTGGTGACCTGCTGATGGCGGGCCACCTGCCCGACGAGGCGGTCACCCTTTTCCGTAAAACCGACAACCGAAGGCGTCAGGCGCGAACCCTGGGCGTTGGTCAACACCTTGGGGTGATCGCCCTCCACCACTGCGACGACGGAGTTCGTGGTTCCCAGGTCAATTCCGATTATCTTGGACATCGTTTTGCTCCTCTCTGGATCAGGCGCGCGCCGCGGCGCGCGGCGACTCATATGAAGTCGTGTTGCAGACACCATGCCAGTGCGCGAGGCCCATCGGCTAGCGTTAACCAATTGTGGTACAATAGGTTGTGTTCAGACCGAGTCGTGGAATAGGCCGGGCGCTGCCGTTCTGGCAGCAGGCTCGCCTGCGGATATGACACCCGGGACGCTACCTTTGACCAGGAGGATTCGGGTCTATAATCAGAAAAACGGCACGCTATGCCGGTGGGATGAACAAAATCATGGTTGGCCGGCGGCGACAGACCGATAAACACTGGAATGATGGAAATCGAGCCACTTGAAACCGCCAGCGGGCAGGGCTACCCGACGGTACGGCAACAATCCGTGTTCATTGAGAACCGGGTCGGGCAGCTACTGCGCCTTACGCGACTCTTTGATGAGTTCGAAGTGCGGATACTGGCCGTGTCCGTCGTCTATTCCGTCGACTGCGCCATATGTCGGATGATCCTCGACGAACCCGACCGCGCTTATGACGTACTCACCACGAACCGGTTCCAGGTCAGTGAAACCGAGCTCGTCGTGGTAGGCTTGCCGCACGGCCGGCGCGCGTTGCTGGATACCTGGGCGGCGTTACTCGCGGGCGAAATCAGCATCCACTATACGTATCCGCTGTTGATTCGCCCCGGTGGTCAGGCGGCCATTGCCGTACTGCCCGACGGTATAGAGCAGGCCATCGACGTGCTGCGCATGCGACGGTTCCATGTCTTTTCTCAACAAGAACTCCGCGAAGCCATCGATTGAAAGCGCGCCCGGTTCTTGCGTGGCGGTCGAATCACTGTTTCGCCCGGCGGATTGAGTCGATACGGCGACACACAATAACGGCGAATGCACTAAACCCGAGCCGCGGGCTTTAAGCCCGCGCGATTCTCCCGGTCTCGAGGCCTATTGGGTGCCCCAAAACCGGCATGTGAAAACGATAAATGCCCTACCCCGGACGGTTGATGTCGAAGTACTTCGGCCCGGTGGGGCTAAAAGCCTGGCCCGGTTCGAGGTTTAGTTCAAGGCGCGCCGCGTCGGTCATGCGGTCCTGGGTCCAGGGTGGATCCCAGACCAGTTCTACCGTTGCCCCGTTGACGCCGTCAACCTCGCGTACGTTCTTTTCCACTTGTTGCAGGATCATGCCCGCAACCGGACAACCCGGCGACGTGAGCGTCATGCGCACATGAACAACACCGGCGTCGTCAACGTCCAGGTTATAGATCAAGCCAAGATCGTAGACGTTGACCGGTATCTCAGGGTCTTTCACCTGCCGGATGGCTTTGATGATTCTTTTCTTGAGTTCTTGCATGATTCAAGCCCTGATCTCACCCGTAGCGCTTTGTCACACCTTGTTGTTTGAATGACATGGGCAAGCAGCAGCTTGCCCATGTTGTTCCGGTGGCAGTCACGGGCAAACAAGTTTGCCCATGCCACCCGCGACGAACCCTAAGAATAAGCTGTGACGTTGCAGCCGGGCTCCGGTACAACAAAGGAGCAATCCGTTTATCCAACTTGTCCAACGGGACGTTGAGCATCCAAAGCGCTTCCGGCTTACTCCGTCGTTACTGTCTTATCCTTTTTGTCGAGCGCGGCGCTGACGGTGTGCCAGGCAAGCGTCGCGCACTTGACGCGGGCCGGGTATTGACACACCCCGGCAAAAACAGCGAGCTTGCCAAGCCCCGGACCTTCGCTTGTCTGCTCTCCTTCGCCGGTGACTAAACCGTGGAACCTCTGAAACAACGCCCTCGCCTCGTCAAGCGTTTTTCCTTTGAGCGATTCGGTCATCAACGACGCCGACGCGGTCGATATCGCACAGCCCGAACCCTCGAAGGTAACGTCGGTTACGATGTCGCCCTCGACTTTGATGTAGACCGTCACCCGATCCCCACACAGCGGGTTGTATCCGTCGGCGCGGTGATCCGCGCCTTCAAGTTTGCGCCGGTTTCGCGGACTCCGGTTGTGGTCGAGAATCAACTCTTGATAGAGATCGCCCAGGTCGCTCATGAGCCAAAGACCTCAATAACCCGCTTAATCCCGGTTACGAGACGGTCTATCTCCGCCCGCGTGTTGTAGAACGCCAGCGACGCGCGAACTGTTGCCGGGACGCCGAACCGATCCATGACCGGCTGAGCGCAGTGATGCCCGGTACGCACGGCAATACCTTCCTGATCGAGAATCGTCCCGATATCATGCGGGTGAACGCCGTCAACTACGAACGATACCACCGCAGCTTTATCCGGTGCCGTGCCGATCAGACGCACTTCGGGAATCGATTCGAGCGCGCCCGTTGCGTAGTACAAGAGGTCGTGTTCGTAGGCGGCGATCGCATCGAACCCCAGCTCCGTCAGATAGTCAATGGCCACACCGAAACCGATGGCACCGGCGATGTCGGGTGTGCCCGCTTCGAAACGCCCGGGAACATCGTTGTATTCGGTTTTCTCGAAGGTGACTGTCTTAATCATCTCGCCGCCACCCTGATAGGGAGGCAATGGGTCGAGCCTGTCGAAGCGACCGTAGAGGGCGCCGATTCCCGTCGGTCCGAACGCCTTGTGTCCCGAGATCGCGTAGAAATCGCAGTCCAGTTCCCGCACGTTGATAGCCATGTGCGGTATCGCCTGCGCACCGTCAATCACCACCGCAGCGCCGTGTTCATGCGCCCCGGCGATCATGTGTTCGATGGGATTGATCGTCCCCAATGCGTTTGATACATGGTTGACCGCGACGATCTTCGTGCGCGCATTCAGCAGCTTCTCATATTCATCGATCAGGAGCGCACCGCTGTCGTCGATCGGTATGACGCGCAGGATCGCACCCGTTTGGGCGCACAACATTTGCCAGGGAACAATGTTCGAATGATGCTCTAGTGCGGAGACGAGGATCTCATCACCTTCACCAACGTTGGTTCGTCCGAAGGTCTGTGCAATCAGGTTAATGGCCTCGGTCGCTCCGCGACAAAACACGATCTCCTGCGCTCGCTCGGCATGAAGCAGCCGTTGCACCTTGACCCGCGCCAGTTCATACGCCTGAGTCGCCCTCACGCTGAGGGTATGCACGCCTCTGTGAACGTTAGCGTTGTCGTCGGTGTAATAGTGCACCAGCGCATCGATCACACGTTGCGGTTTCTGGGCGGTGGCGGCGTTATCCAGATAAGCAAGCGGTTGGCCGTGGATTGTCTGTTGAAGAATGGGAAAATCGGCGCGCACGCGATCCACGTCGAACCCGACGGGGGTGCCACGTGGCGACCTGGATGGCTGGGTGGCCGTGTGTGTCATGGTGCGGCGATGTTCTGCAACAAAGTGCCCTGTGGCAACCACGCCAGCAACAACCGTTCAAGCTGAGCGCGGAGGGGGTCCAGTTTGATCTCACGTACGTTTTGATCGGCGAAGGCATACAAGAGCAGACTCTTGGCGGTATCCGGCGCCAAGCCGCGTGAGCGAAGGTAGAACAGCGCTTCGTCGTCCAGTTGCCCCACCGTGGCTCCGTGCGTGCATTTCACGTCGTCCGCGAAGATCTCCAACTGCGGTTTGCTTTCAATCCGGGCGTCTGGTGAGAGGAGCAGGCTTTGATTCGTTTGCTTGGCGTCGGTTTTCTGGGCGTCTTCCCGAACAATGATGCGCCCGCTGAAGACGCCCACACCCTGGTCATCCACAATCGCCTTGTAGAACTCTCGGCTGCCGCAATGCGGTTTGGCATGATCCACATACAGGTGATTGTCCACGTGGCGCGTGCCGTCGAGCAATGACAGCCCGGTCATGGTGGCGTAACCGCCCTCGCCGTCCAACAGCGCGTTCACGTCGTTGCGTACCAGCCCGCCGCCGAAAGACATGTTGTGCGACGACACGTTCGTATCGCGGAACTGGTGCATCTGAAGCGAGGAAATGTGAAACGCTCTTTGCGCTTCACGTTGAATCTTGTGGTGATCGACGGTAGCGCCGTCGCCCGCGACAAGCTCGGTTACGGCATTGGTCAAATAGGGTCGCCCATTGAGCCCGACATAGGTTTCAACAAGGGTCGCCTCCGCACGTTCGTCCACGACAAACACGTTGCGCGGATGGGCGACGTGCGGCGTCTCACCGGCGACGCTTACATAAAGAATGTGGATCGGGTCTTTCACGACAACGCCCGCCGGAACATGAACGAAAGCGCCGTCATCCATGAGCGCGGTATTGAGCGCCACGAACGCTTGATCTTCAAAATGAACGTGGCGGGCCAAATGCCGTTCAAGCAGCGAATCACCGCGTTCTAACGCCACCGCCAGAGACTCCGCCACCACGCCGTCCGGCAGGTTTCCAGGGGACGACAGCGAGGGTGCGTACCGCCCGTTAACCAATGTGATCAGCGACCCGGTGCCCAGCGAAAACGGTTCCACGGCGCTCGCGCCGGGCATGTCGTTGGGGGCGATGTTCTGCGCGAACTCGCGCTTCGCGATCGGGCTTACGTTGGTGTATCGCCATTCCTCATGTTTGGCTGTGGGAAAGCCCAACTCCGTAAAACGTGCAAAGGCCGCCTTTCGAATGGGCAACAACCACGCCGGACCGGCGCCGTCGCCGCCGCGCTCGAAGCGCTCGAACTGATCGAGGTACATACTCTGTCGCTCTTTCACTTGCGTCATGGTCATGGCTCCCCTCACTACGAAGCCAGTGCGCCGGACTGCTCGCTGATCCACGAGTAGCCCTTGTCTTCGAGTTCCAGGGCCAGCTCCTTACCGCCCGATCGAACGATGCGCCCGTCGACCAGTACATGAACCTGATTCGGGACGATGTAGTTCAGCAGGCGCTGGTAGTGCGTGATGATGACAAACGCGCGGTCGGCGCTGCGCAGTTTGTTGACCCCATTGGCAACGATCTTGAGCGCATCGATGTCCAACCCGGAGTCCGTTTCGTCCATGATGGCTAGCTTCGGTTCGAGCACGGCCATCTGAAACACCTCATTCCGTTTTTTCTCGCCGCCGGAGAACCCTTCGTTGACGGCGCGCTGCAGCATGCGCTCGTCCATGTCCACGAGTTTGGCGCGATCCCGAATGATCTCCAGAAAATCGACCGCGTCCAGCTCGTCCTGTCCGCGCGCCTTACGCTGCGAGTTGATCGCGGCGCGCAGGAAATAGTTGGTGGATACACCGGGGATTTCGACCGGGTATTGAAAGGCGAGAAACACCCCCGCCCGGGCGCGCTCGTCCGTGTCCATATCGAGCAGGTTTTGTCCGTTATAGAAAATCGTCCCTTCGGTAACTTCGTAGGTCTCTCGACCGGCCAGCACCTGGGCGAGCGTGCTCTTGCCTGAGCCGTTGGGGCCCATGATCGAGTGGACTTCGCCCGCGCGAACCTCCAGACTAATCCCCTTGAGAATCTCTCGACCCTCGACCTGTGCGTGTAGGTTTTTGATGCTAAGCATGGTTTCCTTCGATTGACAAAACTGTGCGTCTCGCGTGATTCGTTCGTTTGCACCTCTGCGCGGGTTGACCCCTGCGGTGCTCATTCAATTCTTTGACCAATCCGTGCCGGCGCCTGATGCGCGTGCGCCTTAGACACACCGGTACCGAACCGATCGCTATCCGTTGTTCGAATACCGCCTATCCGACGCTGCCTTCCAGACTGATCTCCAACAGCTTCTGCGCCTCCACCGCAAACTCCATGGGCAGCTCTCGGAAGATCTCCTTGCAGAATCCGTTGACGATCATGTTGACGGCGTCCTCCGTCGCGATCCCGCGCTGGTTGCAATAAAACAACTGGTCGTCGCCGATCTTCGAGGTCGTGGCCTCGTGCTCCATGTGCGCGGTGTTGTTCTTGACTTCGATGTAGGGGAACGTATGCGCCCCGCATTTATCGCCGATGAGCATGGAATCACACTGCGTAAAGTTTCGTGCGTGGTCCGCCCCTTTGAGAATCTTCACGCCGCCGCGATAGGTGTTTTGACCGTATCCGGCGGAGATACCCTTGGACACGATCGTGCTCCGTGTATTCTTGCCGATGTGGATCATCTTCGTGCCGGTATCAGCCTGCTGGCGATTGTTGGCCAGCGCTACCGAATAAAACTCGCCCACCGACCCATCACCCTGCAGGACACAACTGGGATACTTCCAGGTAATCGATGACCCCGTCTCGACCTGCGTCCATGAAATGTGCGACTTGCGACCGGCGCATTTGCCGCGCTTGGTGACAAAGTTGTAGATGCCCCCGACGCCATTCTCATCACCCGGATACCAGTTCTGGATGGTCGAATACTTGATGCTCGCGTCGTCAAGGGCGATCAGCTCCACAACGGCTGCGTGTAACTGGTTTTCGTCGCGCATCGGTGCGGTACAACCTTCCAGATAGCTCACCGAGGCACCTTCGTCCGCGATAATCAGCGTCCGCTCGAACTGCCCGGTCGAGGCGGCGTTGATGCGGAAATAGGTCGACAAGTCCATCGGGCACCGCACGCCCTTGGGAATGTAGACGAACGATCCGTCCGTGAAGACGGCGGAGTTCAGCGTCGCAAAAAAATTGTCCGAATAGGGTACGATGGAGCCGAGGTACTTGCGCACGAGTTCCGGATGATGCTCAACAGCCTCGGAGAACGGGCAGAAAATGATGCCCAATTCGGCGAGCTTGCCCTTGAAGGTCGTGGCAACCGAAACACTGTCGAACACCGCATCGACCGCGACGCCCGCGAGAATCGCCTGCTCCTCAAGCGGTATGCCCAGCTTGGTGTAGGTCTCACGCAGCTTGGGGTCCACTTCGTCGAGGCTCTTGGGACGATCCTCGTCCCGTTTGGGGGCTGAATAGTAGATGATTTTTTGATAGTCGATCGCCGGATAGTGGATGTTCGCCCAGGTCGGCTCCACCATTGTCTGCCAGTGCCGAAAGGCCTTGAGGCGCCACTCGAGCAGCCACGCCGGTTCTTTCTTTTTGGCCGAGATGAATCGAATCGTCCCCTCGTCCAAACCCGGCGGGGTGCTGTCGGCTTCGATGTCGGTCACGAACCCGTACTTATATTGTTGATTAGCCCACCGATCGATGGCGGACGTGGATGCTGTTGTCATCGAAACCTCTTGAGTCTTCACTCATAAAACCCGCGACGCGTTCTGCACACGCACTTCGGTCGCGCGTTCCGGCAGGATCGCGCACGTCACGGCGCGGCCTCTTTGCCGAACAATCAGCTTCTTTGCGCGGCCACGGAGTCCATTCAGTAACCTCGGCGGTTGAAACGCGGCGCCAGATGTTTGCGCCGAGCTGCTACGCCGTGAAACTGCTACCACAGCCACAGGTACTCGTGGCGTTCGGGTTGTTGAACACAAAACCCCGGCCCATCATTTCGTCTTTGAAATCGATCTTCGTACCGTCAAGGTACAAATAGCTTTTGGGGTCGCAGATGACTTCAATACCATGCGCTTCCCAGGTCTCGTCGCGTTCGTTCTTGTTTTCCGTCAGGTCCAGCGTATAGCTAAACCCACTGCACCCGCCGCCCTTGACGCCTACGCGCAGAAACAGCGGTTTGGCCCCGTCGCCGTTCGAGGCGGCCGACGCGTTTTGTTGCTCGATAATGGTCTTGACTTCCTTCGCAGCGAGTTCAGTCAGTTCAACGCCCATGTCACTCACTCCCTAGTACGAAATATCCACACGATCCGCGGCGCTGCGCGAACCACCGCAACCACATCCCGACACCTTGGCGTTGGTACCCGGTAGGCTTTCCAACCCCAACGACGTCGGTTCGTCCCCAAACGCCAAATGCTGAAGGCGAACCTGTTGCAGGAATCGCCGCAAACCCTGATGCACGCGCTGGACAGGTTCCTTGATCCGGCAATCGGATTCAAAGTCGCACGTCGCGTCGTCCGCCTCACCGTGAGCCGTCTGATCGCTGCAACATAGCGCCAGGCGAAGCGGGCCCTCAATCGCTTCGATCATCTCCGCCAGACTGATCTCGCCGGCATCCCGGGCGAGGGTGTACCCGCCCCGACCGCCCAGGGTCGAACCAACCAGCGAAGCAAGGCGCAGTTGATGAAGCACCCCGGTCAACACGGGAAGCGGGACACGCAACGACGAAGCCAACTCGCGCGCACTCGCCCGCGACGGGGCGCGGCGCGCCAGCTCCGCCATGGCCATCACTGCATAGTCAGCTTTTCGCGTTAGGCTCAGCACCCAATAAACCTCCAACTTCCACCTGAGGATTATATACTACCGAATCGGTTATAGTTCAAGACGATTCGGACCAAATCGGTGAAATACTTTGACGCGGTCGCACAACGGCTATTATAGTCCGATAATTGTCAGTGTGGGTGCGAGCAGGCGTTGCTGCCTCAACCGCAGACGGTCGTGCGCTATTCCCCCGTTTCCGATGAGCAGACAGGATCCATGACAGTTTAGGCGGGAGAACATGCTGCGAGTCGGGTAGGGCGGGCCATGC